>WFOJ01000165.1 GCA_015488125.1 Mariprofundaceae bacterium | reverse complement strand
GGGCAAAGACAGGCCGGAGACCCTATAAAACGCCACAGGACGGAACCGAACTAGAGGAAAGCGAAGAGTTGCAGCGTACCCTTTTTTGGGTGTGTTTTTTGGGTGCGTTGTTAAAAAAAGTGTTGGTATATAAGGCTTTGAGGTTCCGGCTTCCGGGGTCTATCTCTGCCGCATGCAGCAAGCCTGCAATGATGATATATAGAGAACGCCTTTCCTTGTGGTTCATTCCATCGGGGAGAGAGGAAAGAAACGCTGGCTTTTCACCCCCGAAGAATAGCAAAAGTTCTTCCCTGCTCAGGGTAAGGTCAGCCGCTGTCCCCACAGTGCCCGGCTGGCTTCTTCTGTACCGCCTGTTCTGCCCCCAACGGGTCAGGTCAAAAGCCAGCATGCCGATAGGGTGTTGCAAGTCCGGCTCAGGCTTGACCCCCGGATCAACTCCGAAGCTCAGACGAGCAGCTTGCTCTGGTGTGAATTCGTCTTGCTTCCTGAACCTTGAAAATAGTTCCTTCTGTTCGTCTGTCGGATGTGTGCATAGGTCAATCATAGTGCCTCCTATATTATTGCTGAATTTTGCTGAATTTTGCTGAAAAGGGCTTCAGCAGATTAAAGCCCTTATACTTCAATGACTTACATTGTGCTTTTGTATTTTTGCTGAATTGCTGAAGATTTTTCAGCATAAAAAACATAAGGGGGAGAAGGTACTTCCGAGCCAGATAGCGAGGGTAAACGCGCCACCGCGCAACGTCGCCATATATAAGTTGCAATTCATTTTGCATTTTGCTTGACATATCCGTCAATCAAATGCCCTTATATTTGAAGTGTGAAACGTCGTCACCGTTACGCAATGCGTCCAGATAGTCCGCCCATGTCTGCATCATCTGGTGTCTGTCTGGCAGGTGCTGTTCCCGTGCATAAGCCTGTTCGCTTTCTGATCGGCCTATCTTGTGGGACAACTGTAGCTCGATGTAGTCCTTTGGATAGCCAAGCTCGGCAAGTGATGTCCGTGCCATTGCTCTAAACCCATGCGCACAATGTTCACGCTTGGTATCAATACCCAATGCCCGCAATGCGGCGTTTAATGTGTTTTCAGAAATCGGTTGCTTGTTGCTTCTGTGTCCCGGAAAAACATAATCAGAACACCATGAAAGCTTCTTCTGTTCAGCAAGAATAGTCAGTGCCTGACTTGATAACGGGACGGCATGATCTTTTGAAACTTTGGTTACAAAATAACGCCATTCCCTTTTTTCCAAGTCAATTTCTGCCCATTTCATCCGGCGAAGCTCACCGGGTCTTGCAAATAACAATGAAGCCATGATCAGACAATGCCTGACTGTTAAATTATCGTAGCCATGAATTAAACGCATGAGGCGGGCAATATCTTTTTCATTTGTGAATGCTGGTCTTTTTTCTTTCTGGTAGGGTCTGAAAAGATCGCGCAATACCAATTCCGCCGCTGGATTATGACTGCACCACCCATTGGAAATAGAGAAGCTGAATATGCGCTTTAGATAGCCATAAATACGTCTCAGCTTGTAGTCATGCCCTTCAGCCTCAACTTGCCTGAGAAAGGCCACTATATGGCCTGCATTCACGTCTGATAGTGCCATACCTCCAAACGCATGTTGCAAGTCGTTATTCACCCAGACTTCAGCAATTTCTTTTGTATGATCAGATCGCCAGTTTTTAGAAGCATGTTCAAGCCATTGTCTGGCAGCTTCAGTGAAGATTGGAACCGCTGTCTTTTTCTGCTTGGCAAGCTTGGGGTCAATCCCCTGTGCAAGCATGGTGCGAATTTCAGCGGCAGCAACTCTGGCGGCTCCGAGGCTCATGGATGGGTATTCGCCAATGGTTATCCAACGCTCTTTGCCATCTGTATCATGATAACGAAAACGCCAGGGTCTTGTGCCTCTGCGCATATAGTATGCAAACAAGCCATGACCATCGTATAGACGATTGAATCTTTTCCCCTGATCTGGTTTCTTCATGTTTCGTAGAGTCGTTGCAGTCAGTTTAGCCATGGTTGCCCCTATTGGGTGCCGGTTTTTGATTATTCCAAACTAACACCCGGAATAGCACCCAGAAAATGGGTGTATGTTGCGGCACAGTATAGGACGCTAGGGGACAAACAGGCAAGAAAAAAGCCCGTAAACACTAGGCTTACGGGCTTTTCTAGGACGTTGTGAAACGTTTATATGGTACCGAGGACTGGAGTCGAACCAGCACGTCCTTAAGGACACTAGCACCTGAAGCTAGCGCGTCTACCAATTCCGCCACCTCGGCAAGGGACGGCGAATTATGGTAAGACGCGCCAGCTTGTCAACACTTTTTTCAGCTCTCAATCATCCCTGCGCCAACAGTATTGTTGGTGAAGCTGTCGATGATAATAAAGCTGCCAGTCACACGATTATCGGCGTAGGTATCGTAGTGAATCGGGCGTTGCAGCTTCATTTCGATACTGCCAATCTCATTCATACTGAGGCTGTCAGCGGATTCCTGCTCCAGGGTATGAATATTGGTGCGATAATTGATCGCCGACACGATCATTTTGGCCGTGCTGGTGGTGTGTTTGATCAAATATTTGCCGCGTTCCTTCATCGGCTCATCGCCAATCCAGCAAATGCGGGCGTGGATATCGCGGGCGTTTTTCGGCAATTCCGATGGCCGTACCAGCATATCGCCGCGTGACACATCAATTTCGTCTTCCAGCGTCAGCGTTACGCTTTGCGGCGCAAAAGCTTCTTCCAGATTGCCATCGAAGGTAACGATTTCTTTCACTTTCGAGCGCATGCCACTGGGCAGGGATACCACTTCATCTCCTACTCTGACCGTGCCGGAAGCAATCGTTCCCATGAAGCCGCGATAGTCCGGCAATTCGGCGGTTTGCGGACGGTTCACCAGTTGCACGGGAAAGCGAAAAGGCGCTTCATCAAGCCCACCCATCACAGACAGTGATTCCAGCGTCTCCAGCAAGGTCGGGCCATCATACCAGTTCATCTGATCGCCACGGAAAGCAACCATATCACCCTTGAGTGCCGAAGTAGGAATGCAAATCAGATCACGTGTTCCCTGCTTTTCACAGTAATCGCGGATTTCATCACGAATACCATTGAACACTTGTTCATCATAATTCACCATATCCATTTTATTCACAGCCACGATCAGATGCTCAACGCCGAGCAGGGACAGAATATGGGTATGGCGACGGGTTTGCGGCATCACGCCATTGCGCGCATCAATCAGGATGATGGCGGCATGGGCAGTGGAAGCGCCGGTGACCATATTGCGCGTGTATTGCTCATGACCGGGACAGTCAGCCATGATAAACTTGCGTTTGGGCGTGGCAAAATAACGATAGGCCACATCAATGGTAATACCCTGTTCGCGTTCGGCAGCCAGACCATCGGTGAGCATGGCCAGATCAATATCTTCGGCGGTAGCAACGTGCTTTTCGTGCCTCTGCTTGCGCACGGCCAGCAACTGATCTTCAAATGCACCCTTGGTTTCCACCAGCAGACGACCAATCAGCGTGGATTTACCATCATCAACGCTACCTACCGTCACCAGGCGCAGCAGCTCAATTTCTTCACTTGCCTTGAAATTCAGTTCGGACATCAGAAGTACCCTTCCTTTTTCTTGTCTTCCATCGAGTTGGAACCGTGATCAATAATACGGGTCTCACGTTCACTACGTTTGGCTGCCGCCGCCTCCGCAACAATTTCATCCATGTTATCAGCAGATGAGCGCACAGCACCCGTGCAGGGTATGCAACCAAGCGTGCGGAAACGACACATCACCGGTTCTGGCACTTCGCCTTCGTGTAAATGCTCAGGATCATCCGCCGGAATCAGCAGGTTGCCGCGCACCACCATGGGCCGCTCTTTGGCGTAATACAACGGCACAATCGGGATGTTTTCCTCGCGGATATACAGCCAGATGTCCATTTCCGTCCAGTTAGAGAGCGGGAAAACACGTACAGACTCGCCTTCGTGGATGCGGCCATTGTAGATATTCCACAGTTCAGGGCGCTGGTTTTTGGGATCCCACTGGCCAAATTCATCACGCATGGAAAACACCCGTTCCTTGGCACGGGAGCGTTCTTCATCCCGGCGGGCACCGCCGAAGGCCGCGTCATAGCCACCTTCTTCCAGGGCATCGAGCAGACCCTGGGTTTTCAGCGCGCCACAGCAACGCGCCACACCGTAGTCCTTCGGATTCATACCCTTGGCGATGGCTTCTTCATTGCGCCGGACAATCAGCTCCGCGCCGATTTTTTTGGCATACCAGTCGCGGAATTCATACATTTCCTTGAATTTATAGCCCGTATCCACATGCAACAGGGGAAAAGGCAAGGGCGCCGGATAAAATGCCTTACGTGCCAGATGCAGCATCACGCTGGAATCCTTGCCGATGGAGTACAACATCACCGGATTACGGAATTCGGCTACGACTTCACGCATAATGTAAATGGACTCAGCCTCCAGGGCCTTAAGTTGGGTTAATCGATGGTTTGCCATCACCTCTCCTTATTTTCGTACAATCAATTCATGAACGCCATCACCCAGCGCTCGCAATGCTTCAACATGATAGCCTTGCTCTTCACAGGAAGCAGGTACATTATTCAGTGGCTCGCCTTCCTTCAGGTGAACCACCAACTGCTCACCTGTTGCCATCCTGCTCAGTGCCAGCTTGACCTTGACGAAGGTCATCGGACAGGTTTCCTTGGTAATATCCAGTATCTTGCTCATCAACAACGCGCCTCAGATAAAAATAATATGGGCATCTTCAGATTCATTTAGGAACGTCGCCACGCCGACCACATCCTCCACCTCATCCACCAGATCCTCCTGCCTCAGGCCGAGAATATGCATGGCCATTTCGCAGGCGTAAATACGCACGCCCAGTGCCGAGGCTGCTTCAATCAGTTCCGGCAGGGTCGCCACATGGTTTTTTTTCATCATGCCCTGCATCAGCTTCGGGCTGATGCCGCCAAAATTCAGTCGAGACAGCGGCAGGGTGTTGCGGCCACCCATGAGAAAATTAAAGGCACGGGAAAGCACATCCTTGCCCAGCCAGCTTCGCCCCTGCTGTTTTTTCAGCACATTCAGTCCCCAAAAGGTGAAAAACATGGTCACTTCACGATTTGTTGCCATGGCACCAGTGGCAATCGTATAGGCGGCAATCACCTTGTCGTAATCACCACTAAAGCAAACAATCGACAATTTTTTCTTCGCTGTCATCAGATACCATCTCCCTGTTCGCCTTCGCCCAAAGGTCGGCTTAATGATGTCACATGCAAACCACATTCCGAGGCGACATCATCCCGCTCCCACCACCAGCGTCCGGCACGCGGATCCTCACCCACGGTGACCGGGCGGGTGCAGCACTCGCAGCCAATGGAGTGGTAATGACGATCCAGCAGCGCATTGTGCGGCAACTGATATTGCCGAATAAAATCCATGACCTGCTGCCACGACCAGTTGGCCAGCGGATTGTATTTGATCCGCCCATAAACCGGATCATCCTTATCCACGGTTTCCAGTGTAGCGCGGCTGTCAGATTGCTCCGCCCGACGCCCGGTGATCCATGCCTCATAGCCTTGTAAAGCCCGCTGCAAGGGAGCCACCTTACGCACCTGGCAACAGCGCTTGCGCGCCTCAAGGCTATGACGAAAAGCGTTAATACCATCTTCAGCAACCATGGATTCCACTGCATGGCAATCCGGAAAGATCACCTGAACGCGCATATTATAATGCCTCTCCACAGCTTCAATGACTTCATAGGTGGCTTGCGGCAGACGACCCGTATCCAGGGTCAACACGGTAATATCCAGTTTCAGACGATGAATCAGCTCCAGCAATACTGCACTTTCACCACCAAAACTGCACGGATACACCAGTTTCTGACCATGTCGTGCATGTGCTGCGCGCAATACATCCAACGACTGTTCAATATGTTCTTGCATTCCCTACTCCAACCAGGATAACTGCGGCCACCAGTATGTTACCATTAACAAAAATAACACCGCTGCTGCCAGCGACATCGCCGAACCATAGCGCAACATGGCCGCCGCGCGCACATGGCCTGTGGCAAAAATCATGGCATTCGGCGGCGTTCCCATCGGCAGGACAAAGGCGAAACCGGAGACAATGCCAATCAACAAGGCAATCATCACGGGCGATACATTCATGCTCAATCCCAGCGGAATCGCTACGGGCAACAGAATAGCCACGGCTGCGGCATTGCTTACGCATTCGGTGAGCAGCAATGTCATCACCGTCAGTAACAGCAGCAGTTGCCACAGACTCATGTCTGCGGGTAAAAACTGTTGCGCCAGCCACAGGCCAGCGCCCGTATCAGCCAATGCCTTGCCCACGGCAATGGCACCACCATACATTAACAACACGCCCCAGTTGACGTGGGATTCCACGTCATTCCAGCTCACCAGCCGCAGCGCAAACATCAGCACCACCGCCAGCAAGGCAATATTGGCCAGTCCGATATGGTGTCCGGCTGTCACCCAGGCCACAATGGTAGTCAGCAACAAGCCGCCCATCACCCGTGCGGAAAAACTCAGCTCACCATATTCCAGCAGTCGCGCCTGGATATTTTGCTGCGCTTCCTCCATATTGATGCTCACATCACGCTGCATTCGCCATAACTGGAAAGCAGCGACCAGCAGCATGCCCGATACCAGTGGCAGGGCAGCCATCGTCCATTGCGCAAAACTGAACGACCGACCGCTCAGTTCGCCCAGTAACGCCAGTGCCAGCGGTCCACGGGCGCCGCCGAGCAGCGTTGTGACACCACCGATAATCGCTCCCCAGGCAACGGCAAAAAACAGCGCCTGCGCATACGGATGACCACCATGCAAGCGCAGACTGCGCACTGTTGACCAGACAATGGGAAGAAAGACCGCCGCCACAGCATGTTCGGGCATCACACAGGCCATGGCTGCTGGTAGCAACAGCATGGTCAGCAGCAGTTTTTCCCGACTATGCCCCAGGCGGGCAAGCACCAGCAAGGCCAGATACTCGGAGAGTCCGCTTTTCATCACCCCGGCGGCCAGCATGAAGGCACCGAGGATAAAAAATACCGCCGGATTGCCAAACAGTGCGAACACCTCAGCCGTTGGCATGACCTTCAGCATCGGTAACAGCGCAATACCCAGCAATGAAGTGACCGACAAGGGCAATAACTGCGTCACCCACAATACCAGACACAGGGCAAAGATCAGCAAGGCATGCCAGCCGGCTGACGAAAGCCCTTCGGGCGCAGGCAGTTGCACCAGTCCCCAGGTTGCCAGAAAAAGTGCTGATAAAGCCACAAAAGGCGTACTGCGGTTGAGCAACAAGCGCCCTGTACTCACAGAGGGCGCGGATGCTTGTCCATTCGCCGTATGTTGTACCCTGAGATGGCGGCGCAACAGATCAAACCAACCCTCAAACCTGCGCCCCATACCGGTATCCACCAGCCGCTGGCCAAGACTGGGCTGACCACCATCCAACACCCTGCTTTCCATGGGGGTCATCACCCGCCCCATATGACGCAAACGATGCATGGGAAAATCAGCACGCTTGAGCAGCGCGTACTGCTCCAGCAGCAGCCACTCCATGGTCGTCAGTGACGGTGGCTGTTGCCCGGCCAGCGGTGTATCCGGCAACGGGCGAAAAGGCAGCAGCAACGGTACAATACCTGCATCGACCAGCGCTTTCATGCCACGCTGTGTTTCCCTGGCATCTTCCAGCCCGACAATTAAATGACTGACCACCGTGCCACCGCGAAACACCGTGCGTGCATGATGCAACGCCTTCCAGATCGCCTGCTGACCACCATGACGGGCTTTTCCCGGACAGACTTCAGCAAAAACCTCCGGACTGGCCACTTCCAGATTGCAGATGAATATATCCAGTCCGGCGGCGTACAGTTCGTCAATCACCGAGCAATCGTCCGGGGCGACTGTCTCCAGGGCGATTTGCCGATGCCCCAGATGACGGCGCAGCAACGCCACCAACGGTACGATTTGCTTCAGGCCACGGTCAGCACTATCCCGCGAAAAACCGTGATACAGATAAACGGTTTCCACCTCGCGTTCGGCAATGGCAGCCTGCACAACCTCCACCAGCTCCAACGGATCACGCATGGCTGGCTCCCCCTGATTCAGTAGCGAATCAAAGTGACAATACTGGCATGCCTCGCCAGCACGGGAGAAAAAACCACAGCCGAGCATGGGCTGCAACAGCAACAGGTTTTCATGCAAGGCAGAAAACTGCCCCATGCGATGCCCCAATCGCGTTTGTTGGCGATAAAATGCCGGTGCAGGCAATAATTGCACATCCAGTATTTCATCCCCGTGCTGCAAACGGGCGCAGCCTTCTGCCGCCAGCGGCTCAAGGCTGATGGGACTGTGCTGCGTATAAGGCTGCGCTATCGGCACCGTACAAAAGTGTCCGCTGGGCAGCCGTACATTGATCACGGTTTCCGTGGCATTGGCTTGAGCAATCCACAGGCCAGCCTTGCCTAAACCTTTCGGCAGCGCCACACCAAGAGTAGCCAGCGCCAGCTTGGTGCGTCCGGGATTGTCAAACAGGCGTTGCGCGTCGGCTTCGCCCATGACGATGCTCAGAATTCACTGACCTTTTTAACGTGAATGCGCCATTGCCTGTCAGAAATTTTTTCCTTGCCCAGAACCTGCTGCCCCTGCTCTTCCAGCGACAACGGCACATTTTCGATCGGCGCGCCGTCATCCAGAATCACCAGCAACTCGGAGCCTAACGGCATCGAGGTCATGCGGATTTTCGTTTTCACGAAGTTCATCGGGCAGGCCACGCCACTGAGATCCAGCACAGGCGTTGTCTCATCGCTTTCTGTCACCGGATCAGCAGGTTTGGTTGCCGCCGTCTTCGTGGCCTCCGGCACAGCAGCGAAACGCTTGCCGGCCAGTTCCAGCCATGGTGCAACGGCATCGCGCAGGGCGTGCATGCTGGCACCGGGATCATTGAAATCGACGTTCATCATCGCTTGTTGCACGGCCTGCAAGCCCCGCATCACTTCACCATCAGCCATCGCCTGCGCTGCCAGCGTTGGAAATACAGCGGCATCATCTGCCGGCGCCTCGCCATAAGCCACCAGAAAAGCGCGTGCCAGCGATGTGGCGCAACGCCGCAACGCGGTTCCGGCATCCTGCCAGAACATGGCATCCAGATGCGCTCGCGCCATCAGCCACTCATATTCCGCTTCAGATATCAGGGCATCGCTCATCGACAACACAGCGCCAGCGCATTCGCCCTTTTTGTTGCCCTTGGTGTTGAATGCCTCGTTCTCATTCCAGTCATAAACCAGGCCTTCCACATCACCCCTGGCCGTGCTAAAGTCAGCAAGAATGGCATTCACGCCATCAGCGCCCAGTCGGCTTGCCCATTCGTGCAGGCTTTCCTGCGGTTGGCGCTGCTCGCGAAAGGCACGCAGTACGGCAATACCCGCTTCCGGCGCGTGTCGTGCCGGTACAGCCGTGGTGGCAAAGGCCATGGCTTCACCACCACGACCAGAGCCGCCGATATGCAATTGATAATGCGGCACGGCACGCCCCTGCACTTTTTTCGCCAGACCATGAAAACCGAGATCGGCCACATGATGCCGGGCACAGGAATGCTGGCAGCCCGACATTTTGACGTTCAGCCCGGCCAGCGCATCATCATCTTCAAATTCCTGCAACAGGGGACGAATGGCCTCGGCCAGCCCCCGGCTGGAGGTAATGCCCAGGCGGCAGGTTTCCGTACCCGGGCAGGCAACCACATCGGTAATACCACAGGCACGTTCGCCACTTAAGCCAACAGCCGCCAGCGCTTTCAGGGCGTGCTCAAGCCGCTCCTCAGCGATACCGGTGATCACCATGCCTTGCTCCGTGGTGACACGCAGACCACTGGCATCCACCTGACGACACGCATCGGCAATCGCATGGCATTGTTCCGGCGTCAAATCGCCACGGAAGATATTCAGCAACAGGGCTGAGTCACCATCGTGCTGCGTGATGATACCATTGGCAGGCACGGTCAGTTTCTGTGAAGGCTCACGCCATGTTGCACCTGGTGTCAGCGGTTGCCGACGATGAAGCGCTTCAATCACAGCGCGCTGCTTGCGGTATTCCTCAATAAAGCCCTCAGCGCCCAGTTTTTGCGCCACATATTTCAGACGCGCACGGGCACGACGTTTGCGGTCGGAATACTTGAAATGCATGCGCATCAGGGCTTCGCCAACCAGCAAAATATCACCCTCGGGGATGAATGACTCCAGCAGCAAGGCACCCATCGGCTGTGAGGAAAGCCCGCCTGCTGCCCACACGCGAAAGCCTGCTTGCCCGTCATGCCGGGTTGCGACAAAACCCACATCATGCATGCCACTTAAACCACAATCCGTATCGCAACCGGAAAAGCTCACCTTGAATTTACGCGGAAACTGCTGCGCCAGCGGATGGCGCAAAAAATATTCAGCAAAGATGCGGGCATGAATGCTGACATCGGTGTGTTCAGCCGGACACACGCCAGCCAAAAAACAGGAGCTGACATTGCGCACGGTGTTACCACAGGCTTCGCGTGTGGTCAGCCCGACGGCATCCAGCGCCCGCAAAAAGGCCGCCGTGTTTTTCAGCTCAACAAAATTGGCCTGAATATCCTGCCGGGTCGTGATATGTGCCAGTTTGGGCATATCCATTTCGCCTGCCCAGCGGGCGACGCAATCGCCAATTACATCAAGCTGCCTGGGTGTCAGATTACCGCCAGGCAATTTGATACGCACCATATGCACGCCCTCTTGCCGCTGACCATACACGCCCATCTGCAAACGAAATGGCGTAAAGCGTTCTTCGGCCATATCGCCATTCAAAAAAGCCTGCAAGCCCGCTTCATATTCATCAACATCCGCCGTTTTCGCAAATTCAAAGGTTTTCATCCGTTACCCCAGTTTGGCAGCCTGAATTTCGCAGCTTTGTTCGTAGGTATGCAGTTCTGTGATCGTCGGGTTGGCACCACACAAGGCACAGGCCGGATCCTTGCGCAGGCGCAGTTTTTTCCATTCCATGCGCATGGCATCAAAGGTCATCAGATAGCCGGAGAGCGATTTGCCAATACCCAGCAGTTCCTTGATGACTTCTACCGCCTGAATCGTGCCGACCGCACCCGCCAGGGCGCCAAGAATCCCGGCTTCAGAACAAGATGGTACCATGCCAGCCGGTGGCGGCTCAGGATAAAGGCAACGGTAGCACGGGCCTTCCTTGTCCTGATGCGGCTTGAAGGTCGTCACCTGACCATCAAAACGAAACATGGCTCCAGAGACCAGCGGCTTGTTTTCAAAGAAACAGGCATCATTGACCAGAAAACGC
>WFOJ01000164.1 GCA_015488125.1 Mariprofundaceae bacterium | reverse complement strand
TGCGAGGCGGCGGCATTGATATGGGGCGTGGTGATCGCAGTGAACCATGGGATGTGCTGGTTGACAGTGAAACAGGTGGTCATAGCTGGTTGCGCGTCACGCTGCACCGGGGACGCTGGCGGGAGGTTCGGCGTACCTTGCAGGCCTGTGGCCACCCTGTACGTCGCCTGATCCGCATTCGCTTTGGCAATCTCAACCTTGATCCCTCGCTTCAACCCGGGGACATGCGTCCCCTGCGCAGCCGTGAAGTGAAAGCTTTGCGTCATGGAGTTTCGCGACGACGGAGGTGAGTATGCAGGTACCGCTTACGCCGCAACAACTCTTCGACATGCTGCTGGCGCATTACGGCGAGCAGCACTGGTGGCCGGCAGACTCCGCCTTTGAAATGATGATCGGAGCGGTGCTGACGCAAAACACCAGTTGGCGGCAGGTGGAACAAGCGATTGGCAGCTTGCGAGCCGCTAATTGCCTTGAGGCGCAGGCGCTGCTGGCCTGCCCTGAAGCGCGGCTGCAACAACTGATTCGTCCTGCCGGTTTTTTTCGTCAGAAAGCCCGGCGACTGCGTACGCTGGCGCAATTTTATCTGCAACACGGTGGTCTCAGCGGCTTGCGTCAGTTATCGGATGCGCGCCAAAAGCTGCTGGCGCTGAACGGTATTGGCCCGGAAACAGCGGACTCCATTTTGTTGTATGCGCTGGGTGTGCCGGTATTTGTGATTGATGCTTACAGCCGCCGTCTCGCCCAGCGTCTGGGCATGATTGCCGATCAGGTGAATGATTACCATCAGTTGCAGGCGTATTTCAGTAAGGCCCTGCCCTCTTCATTGCCCCTGTTTCAAGAGTTCCACGCCCTGATTGTGCAACATGCCAAAAGTCACTGCCGCGCACGCCCCGTGTGTGAAACATGTCCCCTGGCTAGCGTCTGCCCATCCAGTCATCACGATGAGTGAACGCAGGCAATTCGTGCTATTGCTGCTGATGGCCTTGCTGCTGGCGCAAATTCCTGTGCTTTCCGTGCCGTTTGGCTGGCTGACCACGTTTTTCCACGAAATCAGCCATGGCCTTGTGGCTTTGCTGACCGGCGGCAGCATTGAAAGCATCCGTTTGCGGCTGGATGGCTCAGGCCTGTGCATCAGCAGAGGCGGCAATGCCATGCTAATGTTGCTGGCAGGCTATAGCGGCGCAGTGCTGTGGGGAATGCTGATTTATCGCATGGCGCAGCGGGTGAGTCATCGCTATGTGGGCATCATGATTGCCCTGCTGGCTTTGCTCCTTGTCTTCGCTGCCCTGTGTTATGCTCGCGACGGTGTAAGCTGGCTGATCCTTGCCGTGTTGTTGACGCTGATGCTGCTGGTGGGCAAGCTGCGTCATTTACAGGGCAGCAAGCTGGCTCTGAGGCTGATTGGCATGTATATCATGCTCGATGCCGTGCGTACGCCATTGTATTTGCTTTACACATCACGGGCTGGAGATGCAGCAGCGCTGGCCGATATCACACTCATCCCCCGGCTGGTATGGATTGCCCTGTGGGTAGTTCTGGCTCTGACAGGACTGTACATGGTGTGGCGGGGAGAATGGAGCGCTTGACATATTATGTCAAAATAGGCAGAGTCATGCCTGTAAGGAGGACGAACATGGTTGATCTTGGAAATCTGGCAGAGCAATTGACGGCATACGGTGCCAAGGCAGAAGACGATGGTTTTTTGTTTGAAGTCAACACTATTCCCGGTGACGTGGATGTGTTGCAGGTGGTAGTGGAAGATCGCGATGAACTGCCGATCTTCGTTTCCGCTTCGGAATCACAGTTGTTGTGTATCGCTTATTTGTTTCGCGAGAATGAGGTCAGGGAAGATGCCATCGCCGATATGCACCGTGCCATGCTGGCATCCAATGTGCCAATGCCATTATCGTCATTTGCCGTGATTGATGATCAGTACGTTGTTTTCGGTGCCTTGTCGGTCAATTCCGGTATTGAAGATATTGTTCACGAACTGGAAACACTGGCCAGTAACGCCGCAGATGCCATCGAAGCCATGCAGTCCTTTCTCAAGTAGAGCGCAAGGAGTGAACTGATATGTCTATTCTGGAAAAAATCTTTACCGCCATTCGTGGCGGCGCACGGGAAATCGGCGAAGCGATTGTGGATAACAACAGCGTACGCATTTTCGAACAGGAAATCAGAGATGCTGAAGACAAGCTGAATCAGGCCAAAGGTGATCTGACCGAGGTCATGGCCAAAGAGATGCAGGCCGCCCGCAGGATTGAATCGCTCAAGGCCGAAGTGGAACGCCATGAAGGTTTTGCCGCGCAGGCGCTAGAGAAGGGTAACGAGAACCTGGCGATGGAAATTGCCGAAAAAATCGTCGAACTTCAGTCCGAACTGGACGAGCAGGAACGCGCCCGCAAGAGCTTTGCCGCACATGTTGAACGCCTTAAGGGTATGATCAAAAAAACCGGCAAGACACTGACCGATATGAAGCGTCAGCTGGTAATGGTCAAAACGACCGAGAGCGTGCAGCGAGCGACTACAGCGATTAACAACAACTATGCCAGCAGCGGCTCAAGGTTACTGTCTGCCAAGGAGTCATTGGATCGCATCAGACAGCGTCAGCAGGATCTGGACGACAGGCTGGCTGCCGGCGAGCTGCTCAAGGGCGAACTTGAAGGCGAAAACCTGCAAGCGAAGCTGGAGGCTGCTGGCATCGTTAGCAATAGCAACAAGCAGGCACAGGACGTGCTGGCCAGACTCAGAGCTAAAAAAGCAGATTAAGCCATGGCTGGTTTTTTCTCCCGCATGTTTGGCGGTGGCGCAAGAGAGCTGCCGCCGGTTCAACTTGATCATCCCCGAGATCTGCGTACCGGGGACATCATCAAGCTGGGTTTTCTCGAGCAGTCCGAACTTAGCGGTAAGACGTTCGAGATCACCCATGTCAACACCTATATCTATGGCAATATGTGTTATCCGGAGCTGATCCTCAAAGATCGTACCGGCACGACCATATTTCTTATGGTGGAGGAGGAAGACGGCGAGGAATACCTGGCCTTCAGCAAAAAAGTTGCCCGCAACGACGTGCGCAAAGTACTCAGTCAGGACAAGCTGGATGCGATTATCAAGGCGCGAGCTGGCACTACCATTCACCTGCGTAAAAAACCGGCAGGTATGGAAGAGTGGTTAGCCGACAATTACACCAAAACCGATGATCAAGTCACCGGCATGTTTCTTGCTGGCGATGCGCGCTCGCTCAGCAACGAGGAAATGAAGCGTACCGAGCCGTTCACCTCCTACACCCTGGTGGACAGCGATGATAAATACGCATTGGAAATCGAGGTCTATGGCTCCGGCGAACTGGAACTGAGTCTGACTGTTTATCACGACATGGAAGCGCTCGAAGAAATGTGGCCAGGCAAGAACTGATGCCTGCCAATAACCCGCGTTGGGAGCAGGAGCGCAAGGCTATTCGCGCTACCCAGCTGGCGTTTGAGTTGGAGCAGGAAGTGACGCGCCACATCCAGATGCTAGCTGTACACGATGGACTGACACCTTCAAGCGAAATTCGCAAGTTGCTTGGGCTTGGCTACACTCCACCTAAGCGTCCCCGCTTGACTCTTTCTCTCTCCGCTGATGATTATGCCGTTCTTGCCGAACGCTACGACCTGAGCGCCAATGACAAGGCAGAAATCCGCAAGCACATCATGGCCGAGCTAATTGACATCAGCCGAAAACAGAAAAAACAAGCTTCTGCCTGATGATCAATTTGACATGCCCGGCTCCCATCAATTGCCAGTGCACTAAAGGCGATTAATCACCACCTCAAACTTCACCCGCTGCCAAGGGTTGCCGGTGGTTTGCAGTTCGATGATACGGGCAGAGAGGTGTTCGCCGCGATCCAGCATTTGTGAGATGGCGGCGTTGTCGGCACGGGGAACGAAGCCGATTTTTTCACCCAAGGCATGGACGGCGACGGCGCGGGGGTCGTAGCGGTTGTGTACTTCGCGCACCAGTTGCAGCGGCATGCCGATGCGCAGGCGGGGGAAGAGTTGTTCGCCGCGATAGAACTGAAAACCGGCGAGCGGAGATTGCTGCAACACGATGGTTCGACGCGGGGCTGCTGTAGCTGGCAGTGGCAGCAGCAAAGCGGCAAGACCGCCGGGAATGGCTTTGAGCAATGCTCTGCGATGAAGTTGCGGCATGTTCATGGCTGCCTCCTTTGCCATTGATGAACGAACGCTAAACGATGCCTTCCCCAAAACGTGGGGTCATGTGTAACGGGCGGCAGCCTGCCGCAAACGTTCAGCCACCTGCTGACGCAAATCAGTCGGTGCCAGCACCTCCACGTCCGGGCCATAACGGCAAATATCGAGGATCAGTTCTGTCGGGTTGCCGTAGGGAATATGCAGCTCGCAGCTACCGTCATCCAGCATGTGTCGTTGCTGCCGCTGATGCCAGATTTCATCGGCAATCCAGCGCGCACGCGCCGGGGTAAAGCGCAGCACGGCTGTTTTATCCGCTCTGCCGCCGAAAATGCCATAGCCACGCTCGTGATCGGGAATCCGTTCGCCGCTGGCGGTTTGCGGCAGGATTTTGGCCCAGGTGATGCGATCCAGCGCCAGCGTGCGTGGCTGCTGACGCAAATGACAGAAGACATCGAGATACCAGTTATCCCGATAGTGAATCAATTGATGGGGCGACACCTCGCGCTGGCTGTGCTGGCCATTGCTGCGGGCATCATAACACAGCGCCAGTCGCTTACGCTTTAGCACCGCCTGCACGATCAGATCAAACCACGGCAGTTCACGAAAACGCGTCTGAATACCGCGCAGATGGATGCGGTGCAGTTCCCTGACCTGATCAGGTAAGCGACGGTGCAGCGTTTGCTCCAGCGGCTCCAGCAGTTGTTGCAATACCGCCTCAGGCGCTTGCTGATCAAGAATACGTTGCATGGCCACCAGGCCGAAAAACTCTTGTTGATCCAGCCACAGGCCGGGAAGATGAAAGCACTTGTCAGGGTGATAATAATAGCCCTGACCCGTCCGGCAAATAATATGCGCGCCCTGATCGCGCAGTTCGCTGATGCAGCGATCCAGTGTACTGCCCGAGCATTCAAGCCGATCCAGCAACGTCTGCCGACTAACCGCTGTGCGGCACGATGCCAGTATTCGGTGAAGTTGACGGGTTTTATCCTCTTTGGCCATACCGTTCCTCTGCTAACATCCCTCTCCGGTGTCACAAGCCCCGCCCCAAGCATGATGATCAGCAACAGCAAAGGCAAGATGCATCTAACCCCGATACGTTCACGGCAACAGTCTTCGTGCGAATGCCATAAGCACAGGTCAGGTGTCATATGAGGAAACTAGGAGTCTGTCGGACTTTGATCAATCTACTGCGAAAAAGCGGCTATTGGCCAAATATTCGCCCTGTTTTTGTTAAATAGCGCTACTACTTACCGCCAACAGGTCGTATATTTGACTCAATCCCGCTATTTCTCGTGACGATTGCCAAAGTCCGACAGACTCCCAGCGTATCACTGGGCGCATGGCGGTGCTTATGTCGCTCCGGCGGGCAAGGGAACGGTGTAGGTTTTGCGGCAGTACTGGCAGTTGACGGAGATGTTTCCATGGTCATCCATCAGGCCCTGTAATTGCTCATGCGGCAAGCGGGCAATGGCCTGGGTCATGCGCTCGGGCTGGCAATGGCAGTGCCAGCGCCAGTCATCGCGACCGACAATGCGGATGTGTTGCGCGGCAAAACAGCTTTGTAGTGATGATTCCTGTAAAGCATCAATGGTGTCGTTGCTAATGGCAGCCAGGGCGGCTACCGCATCGTGCCAGTGTACATCCTGGCAGCCGGGCATGGCTTCCAGCATGAGGCCAACTTCACCGCGAAGCACAAAATCCGCGCGAGTCTGGATGGATTGCGCAGTAAAATGGGTCAGATGATCGGCCATATAATCGGCGTTGGATTCAATCGTTGAGACATACGGCTCGCCACGCCCAAAATCCCGCACCACAGACACGCGCAGAGGGGAACCCATCCAGCTTGCCAGCTCACGATCTGTGCCTGAGCGCATGCTGTTATGCGCTTCCTGCCAGCTTACATAGCCACGCACATGACCGCTTTGCACTTCGCTTAACATGCGCTGCACCGGCGCTGCCTCATTCATGGCATCCAGTTGCAATACCTGCCGAATACCGCCTTTGCTCATGCTCAGCATCAACACAGCGCCTGCCATCATTTGCGCAAACAGTTCGGCTACCTCATCGCCAAGGCCATGAATGGCCGCACCCTGATGGCGCAAATGTGCAGCCCGGATCATGCAACCCCGGACATGCAGCGTCGGTAGCATAAAACGAATCAATGTATCCTTGTTGTCAGCCATAACCATGCCTTGTTCAGTGTTGCAAAACAGTGGGTGGCGCCAGCATCCCGCAGTTCAGCTTCACTAAAGCTGTTGCTGATGCCAATGCGAACGGGCACACCAGCGCGCTGCGCGGCTTTCATATCGGCTGTGCCATCGCCGATCATCCAGCAGTCAGCAGCCGAAAGTTGCAGCCTGTCGCAGGCTAATTGCACGGTGTGCGGATCCGGCTTTTGCCTGCGTCCCGGCTCAAGGCCAATTACCACATCCAGCCAGCCTGTCCAGCCTAAGTGTTGCAATTGTTGATCAGCTCGTTGCTGTGATTTACTGGTGACAATCGCCGTTTTAATGCCCTGCTGCCGCAGCCCCTGCAACAAGGCCTCGGCACCGGGCAAAGGCGTGATTTCAAACAGCCGTTCATCGTGAAACGCAAGAAAGCGTTGCGCCGCTTCCTCGCGGTGTTCACCGAACAATGAAATCATGCTGCATTCGCCTTTGCCGGTATGACGAATCACCGCTTCATCACTCATGGCAGCCTTGCCATAACTTTCCAGCGTCTTGTTCAGGGCGTAAATAATCGGTGCAAAGGCATCAATCAGCGTGCCATCCATATCCATCAACACTGCGCGAGGCGGCTTCATGCATCTGCCTCAAGCGCTGCGATTACCATCTGCCGCAATTGCAGGGCTATACGCCCTGGTTTGCCATCGCCGATGGGCTGACCATCAATACGACACACCGGCATCACGGCATTGGTGGTGCTGCTGAGCATGCATTCTGTCAATCCCGCTTCATGCAACCGCCAGGGGCGTTCCTCGACGGTGATCTGATGGTTGCGGGCCGTGCGTAACACCAGATCGCGGGTGATGCCGCCAAGTACCTGATGATCCAGCGGGTGCGTTACCAGCTTGCCATCAATCACCGCAAACGCATTAGTGGAGCAACCTTCGAGTACATGCCCTTCATCATCCAGCCAGAACGTTTCATCAACACCAGCGTCATGCGCTTCCTGCTTGCCCATGATGCTGGCCAGCAGGGCAATGGATTTGATCTCGCAATGTTTCCAGCGAATATCCGGGCGAGTGATGGCCGTGTAACCCACAGCCAGACGTTCTGACGATGGTTGCGGTAGCGCCCTGGAAGTGAGTACCACAGTAGGCTGCATGCCAGTGGCAGGATAATGCGCCCGAGGGCCTGCACCACGGGTGATCTGAATATAAATCATGGCACGCCGAAAGGGATTGCGGGCATAAATTTCCTCGACCAGTTGTTGCATCTCGCTTCGGGACATGGGCATATCCAGGCGAATGGCCGCACAGGAACGTTCCAGTCGCTCTAAATGCGCCTGCAGATCAAGAAAATGGCCATTGACACAAGCGATGACTTCATACACGCCATCGGCAAACTGAAACCCCCTGTCTTCAATATGCACCGTTGCCTCCGGCAGTGGCACAAAACGGCCATTCACCCAGGCGGTCAGGGGTTCATTATCATATGTTTTGGAATGGCTCATCATGGCTCCTGAAAGGCGGATCTTGAGCGAGCGGCCTTATGTTTGTTATTGTTTTCGCCACCAGAGGCGGAGTTCATCCCATTGGCGACCCAGCCAGCTGGCTTCTTTTACAGCGCGAACAGCGACCATGGGCATGGTAGCAATTACACGCTGCTTGCCGTTGATTTGTAATACGCCCTCAATGGTGCCGATTTTTTGGCCCTTCTCAATCGGCGCAGACACGG
>WFOJ01000163.1 GCA_015488125.1 Mariprofundaceae bacterium | reverse complement strand
CAGTGGCTGTAAGCGAGGATGATGGAGGGGCCGGGGTATTCCTCTGCTTCACGCATGGCCAGCAGGGTTTGCTGCGGATTAGCCCCCATGGCGACACGCGCCACATAGACATTGCCGTAAGAAATCGCCTGCAAAGCCAGGTCTTTTTTGCCGACAGGCTTGCCTGCGGCGGCAAATTTGGCAGTGGCGCCGACCGGCGTGGATTTTGATGCCTGACCGCCGGTATTGGAATAGACTTCCGTATCCAGCACCAGCACATTGATATTGCGACCACTGGCCAGCGCATGATCAAGCCCCGCAGAGCCAATATCATAAGCCCAGCCGTCGCCACCGATCAGCCAGACACTGCGACGCACCAGATGATCAACGATGGACAGCAGATCGCGAGCGGCAGGGTCGTCAATCTCCTTAAGGCGTGACTTCAGCGCATCGACGCGGGCGCGCTGGCGGGTCACTTCCGAGCCGACGGACTGATCAGCATGCACCACGGCATCAATGAACGCCTGTTCAAACCATTGCCCCATGCCCTGCAATAGCTGCATGGCCCGATGCATGTGCTGATCGGCGGCAATGCGCATGCCAAGACCAAATTCAGCATTGTCTTCAAACAGCGAGTTGGACCAGGCAGGTCCCCGGCCATCCCTGTTTTTCGTCCACGGCGTGGTTGGCAGGTTGCCACCATAAATGGAAGAGCAACCGGTAGCATTGGCCACCATCAGACGCGGCCCGAAAAGCTGCGTTAGCAAGCGGATATAGGGCGTTTCACCACAGCCTGCGCAGGCACCGGAAAACTCAAACAGGGGTTCGAGAAACTGGGTGCCACGCACGGAAGAATAGTCCACGTCGGCGCGCTCGTTGACCGGCAGGGTTTCGAAAAATTCGATATTGCGCACACCGTGTTCCATTTGCGGCACACGCGGCGCCATATTGATAGCCTTGCGCGTTGGATCGTTCGGATCCAGTGCCGGGCAAGCATGAACGCACATTTCACAGCCGGTACAATCCTCAAGATAGATTTGCAGGGTATAACGGGTTTCCGGGAAGCCGCGTGCGTTCACGCCGACAGACTGGAAGCCATCTGGCGCATCTTCCAGCCAGGATTCGTGATAAAAGCGGGCGCGAATCACGCTGTGTGGACAAACAAAACTGCAATTACCACACTGAATACAAACATCCGGCTCCCATTTTGGCACGAAATCGGCGATATTGCGTTTTTCCCAACGGGCAGAGCCGGAAGGATAGGTCCCATCCACCGGAATGGCGCTGACCGGCAGGCGATCGCCTTCACCCACCAGCATGGCAGCCGTCACATCGCGGATAAAAGTCGGCGCCTGCGCTGGCACGGCGGCTTCCATGGCCAGTCGGCTGCTTGCCCTGGCAGGAACCCTGATACGGTGCAGATGGTTTAATGCCGCATCCACTGCCTGAAAATTCTTCTTCACCACATCCATGCCTTTGCGGGCATAGGTTTTCTCAATGGCCTGCTTGATGCGGGCAATGGCCTCATCGCGAGGCAAGACACCGGAAAGCGCGAAGAAACAGGTTTGCATGATGGTGTTGATGCGCCGTCCCATGCCGGATTCACGCGCCACTTCCGAGGCATTGATGACGTAAAACGCAATCTTTTTATCAATGATCTGTTGCTGCACGCGCTGCGGCATGGCATCCCAGACTTCATCGGCAGGCAGCGGTGCATTGAGCAGGAACACGGCGCCGCTGGCCGCGTGTCTGAGCAGATCGAACTGATGCACAAAACGATAGTGATGACAGGCAATAAAGTTAGCCGATTCGATCAGATAGGGAGTGCGAATCGGCTCAGGGCCAAAACGCAGGTGCGACGTGGTTTGCGAGCCGGCTTTTTTTGAATCGTAGACAAAATAGCCCTGGCAGTGCAACGGTGTGCCATCACCGATAATCTTGATGCTGTTCTTGTTGGCCGACACCGTGCCATCGGAACCCAGACCAAAGAACATGGCACGGGTGACATTGTCCGCTTCGATATTGAAAGCAGGGTCATAATCAAGGCTGGTATGCGTTACATCATCGTGAATACCGATCGTGAAATGTTGTTTTGGAGTCTCTTTTGCCAGTTCATCGTAAATTCCCCTGACCATGGCCGGCGTGAACTCTCTGGACGACAGGCCATAGCGTCCGGCGATGATGCGTGGCATATGTGGATAAGCACCGCTGGCCACCAGTTCAGCCATTGCCGTCACCACATCCTGATACAACGGCTCGCCCAGCGACCCCGGCTCCTTGGTGCGATCCAGCACAGCCATGCTGCGCACCGTATCAGGCAGGGCAGCGCGCAAATGACGGGCACTGAAGGGACGGAACAGGCGCACATTGAGTACACCGAGTTTTGCGCCTTGCGCATTCAGTACCTTGATGGTTTCAGC
The DNA here is from genome assembly GCA_015488125.1 of Mariprofundaceae bacterium. GTDB lineage: Bacteria > Pseudomonadota > Zetaproteobacteria > Mariprofundales > Mariprofundaceae > AB-137-C09. The sequence goes on along the minus strand of WFOJ01000163.1, from coordinate 410 downwards.
AACGGTTTCAGCAGCAGAACCCATCAGTACAATCACCGATTCAGCGTCCTCCGCACCATCGTAGTCAAACAATCGGTATTGCCGTCCTGTGTGTTCTGCCAGTTCATCCATGCATTGCTGTACCAGCTCTGGCACCGCTTCATAAAACGGATTGGAAGCCTCGCGCCCCTGAAAATACACATCCGGGTTTTGCGCTGTGCCGCGAATGAATGGATGATCGGGATTCAGTGCCCGTTGCCGGTGCGCATGCACCAGTTCGTCAGTGATAAAATGGCGAATCACATCATCGGCAATCAATTCGATTTTATTGATTTCATGCGAGGTGCGAAAGCCATCGAAAAAATTGATAAAGGGGATCCGCGAACGCAGGGTGACGGTGTGGGCAATCAGGGCTGAATCATGAGCCTCCT
>WFOJ01000162.1 GCA_015488125.1 Mariprofundaceae bacterium | reverse complement strand
TCTGGTAAGCCCTGCCCTTTACCCGCAAATGTCGCACTCGCTGGTTATCAGGCTGTTAGCCGCAAGGCGCATTTTCGCAGGCATAGTGGTGCTATACCAAGAAAATGCAACGCAGCGGATGGCAGCCTGATGACCAGCCCAAAGGGTGCACACCAGAAGCGCCATGCCTGCGTTGCAGAGCTTACCAATGGAACAACCATTGCCTGCGCTCTGCGCCTTGGTCTGACACTTCTGGTGTGCACGAGTGCGACATTTGCGGGTAAAGGGCAGGGCAAGCAGAATATCATCGAAGGCAGCAAGGCGGCTTCCACTTCCAAAGGGACGGAAATCAAGCTCACCAACGCCGCCCGCGCCTCGTTGGAGGAGTTACTGGAAGATTACCGCGATTTTCTGCGCGTGCGCAAGCTGAAGCTGTGGGATAAAAATTCCAACGAAGCTCGCTACGTCCGCAAGCTGGCCTATCAGTCCCATACGTCCTATAAGACCTATGAGGAATTCATCGAAACTCGCCCGGCAGAAATCGTCGCCAATATCGCCATTTGTCTGATTCATCAGGCCAATTATTTACTCGATCAACAAATCCGCCGCTTGGAGCGGGACTTCCTCAAGGAAGGTGGCCTGCGCGAACGCATGAGCCGCGCCCGCATTCGCGTACGCAATCAACAACGCCGGCATGATTAAAGGAGAAGAAATGAATCCCACAAAGCCCACATTGATTACCTTCCTGGGAACAGGACGTTACGAACAAACGTGTTATCAACTGGATGAACAAAAACATCAATCAAAATTCGTCGCCGAAAGTATTGCCCGCCTGTGTGATGCAGGAAGGGTGAAAGTATTGGCGACACCAGAGGCGGAACAAATGCATGGCAATGCTCTCCAGCAAGCATTGGCGAACCATGATATTCCCTGCGACATCCGCCTTGTTCCATCGGGTTCCAACAATGATGAGTTATGGGCATTATTTGAAGGGATGCGTGCCTGCCTGGAGTCTGTGGGCGATCAGCCATTGATTGTGGATATTACCCACGGCTTTCGGGCACAGCCTTTTTTCGCTTCTTCTGTGATTGCCATGTTGCGCGCTACTGAAAAGGGCTGTGGTAATGTGCGTGTGCTGTACGGCGAGTTTCGTCGGGAGGAGAAGTTTTCCCCGATTTGGGAGTTAACCTTGTTCGTAAACTTGCTCGACTGGGTGAATGCCCTGCGTGTTTTTTTGCGTACCGGGCGAGCGGATAGTTTGAATCAGCTAAGTGAGAAAATGGATAGGGGTATCCGATCAATGCATGTTGCTAGTGGTGGCTCATATAGTGACATGCCGTTGATCGCACCACTGGTCAAAGCACTCAATATGTTTGCTGATGATCTGGTGACAGTGCGCGTGGCATCCATGCTTTTGGGGTTGAAGGAAAGCCCGCCAAAGCGAGGGAAGGCTACAGCAGAAGCCCTATTGGAGTCTATTCAACGTTGCCGTGCTGATGTTGCCGATAATATGCGTCCGTTGGCGGTCGTGCTGGATGATCTGGAAAAGATGGTGGAACCGTTATGTGGCGCAAGATCGCTTGCAGGCGAGGCAGGGCATCCTTACATGCTGGCGCTTGCCCGGTTATATCTGAAATTTGGTCGTTACGCAGAGGCCGCAGCAGTGGTTCGGGAGGGTTATATTTGCCTTCATGCACCCTCTTCCGCTTGTGATGTAGGAAGGGGTTTTAGTGATAAAGAACGCAAGAAATACGACACATTGTGGGCAATTCACAGTAAACTGTCCGAGGAAGTCGCTGATATTCGCAATGATATCGAACATGCAGGGTTCCGGTCACAGCCACTTGCCGGAAACAAGCTGCGCAAACGTATTGAGGAGCTTGTGGAAAAATTTGCCAAATCAGAACCTTCGTTCGGTTGCGAGGTTGAAGAATAACGTTTTATGGAGCATACAAGGAGTTACTTATGATTTATTTTATTTCTCGCCATGCAGGCGCGGTTGCCTGGGCGGCGGAACAGGGGTTGCAGGTGGATGAGCTGATCAGCCATCTGGATGCAGCGCGCATCGAACGCTTGCAGCAGGGCGATACCATCATCGGTACGCTGCCGGTGCATCTGGCGGCGGAGGTGTGCGCCAGAGGGGCGCGGTATCTGCATTTGACGCTGGATTTGCCGCCAGAGTTGCGCGGCAAGGAACTGACTGCTGCGGACATGAGCGCTTGTCATGCCCGTTTGCAGGAATACCGGGTCAGCGAAGCGTGAGGCATCAGCTTTGTCTGGTCTCGCAGCAGGCGACACCCAATATGACGCCGGTGCTGGATGCCGGGATGAAGCCGCAGCGGCTGACTTTGCTGGTCAGCCCGGATATGCAGGCGCAGGCCAACGCTTTGCAGCAGGCGCTGGAGCCTGGTGGCGTACAGGTGCAGCAATGGCCGATTGATGATGCCTGGAGTGTTGAGCATATTCGTCAGCGGGTGCTGGATTTTGCCGAGACGTATGCGGATGAATCACCGATACTCAATGCCACCGGCGGCACCAAGCTGATGAGTATGGCCGCTTATGCGGTGTTCCGCGAGCGGGACTGGCCGGTATTTTATGTGCATCCTGAAGAAGATCGCGTCATCTGGCTGCATCCGGAATCCCGGCCATCCAAATCACTGGAAGCCCGCATTCGGTTGGAGTCGTTTTTGCTGGCGCATGGTGTGCGTTGTGAGGAGGTTTGCCAGTTGCAGCCATCGCCTGAACGGCAACAACTGGTGAAAAAACTAATAGAGCGTGGTCAATCGGTGATCAGCGCCTTGAACTGGCTGGCAAGCTCTGCTGAAGAATCGTTGCATGCTTCCATGACAGACAAGCAACGCCGTTGGCCTGCTTTGTCAAAACTGCTAGGTGATCTCGAAGCAGCAGGCTTATTGCAAGTAGGTGATGGCAAGGTGCGCTTCACCAGTGAAGAGGCTCGTTTCTTTACCTGTGGTGGCTGGCTGGAGGATTATGCTTTTCTTTGCTTGAGCAGGCTTCGCAGTCGCTTTCCTCACGCTATCCATGATGTCGCCAAAAGTCTGAAAGTGCAACGTAGCCAAGGTGTCGACAACGAGATTGATGCAGCCTTCCTGTGCAATAATCAATTGCACATCATCGAATGCAAAAGCGGCGAACTCGGTAAGTTGGTGGAGATGATCTATAAACTGGACAGCTTGCGTCAGCCGCTGGGTGGCATTCGTACCCGTGCTATGCTGGTATGTGTACGTAAGCCTAGCCCTGCGCTTCTTAAGCGTGCCTACCACGACAAAATACAACTGTGTCACAGTACGGGCTTGCGGCAGTTGGAAGTGGAATTAGAGAAATGGCTGAAACTGGCGTGACGCAGCGCAGGCTGTATCTGGTATCTTATGATATTGCCGATGAAAAGCGCTTGCGCGAGCTGCACGCCAGGGTCAAGGCTTACGCCAGCGGAGGGCAGAAATCGGTGTTTGAGTGCTGGTTGAACAGGCAGGAGCGGCGCCGGTTGATGGCCGCAGCGCATGCGGTGGTCAAGCGGGGTGAAGATCGTTTTTTTCTGCTGCGGCTGAACCCCCGGCAACAAGCAAAGCTGCTTGGTATGGCTGCCGCGCCATCGGATCCCGGCTTTTTTTATCAGGGTTGAGCGCATGCGGCTGATTGGTGACGGCTTTGATGGGACGTATAGGTCGTATAAGTCCTATATGTCCCATTGAGAAGGAGCGCTGATGGGCATGGTCGTTGTTGATCGCAAGGGCAGCAAGCTTTCGCTGGATGGTCGCCGCCTGCGTATGCAGCCGCCGGATGGCAAGGCGCATTTTATCCCGCTTGCGCACATCGGGCGGCTGGTGGTTACCGCTACCGTTCAGATCGAAAGCAATCTGCTCGGTGCGCTGGCCAAAGAAGGCGCTTGCACGTTGTTGCTCTCGCCGCGTGATCTTCAGCGCACAGCCATCATCATGCCGCCGCACGGCAAAGATCACGCCTTTCGTCTGCAACAATATCGGGTGCTGGGCGAGCAAAGCCGCGTGTGCGCGATTGCCCGGAAAGTACTCCGACTAAAGCTGATGGGTCAGCTTCGCACCCTGCGCAGGCTGCCGCAAGCGGGCGTTAATACGCGCCAGGCATTGCGTGCATGGCCTGCTTTGTTGCATGAAATGAAGGAAGCAGAAACGCTGCATGCCATGCGCGGCCTGGAAGGTGGCGCGGCAGCCATGTATTTTCAGGCGCTGACGGAAGCTGTGCCGGAGGCGCTGAATTTTTCCGGTCGCAACCGACGGCCCCCGCGTGATCCGGTGAATGCGGCGCTGTCGCTGAGTTATACGCTGTTGCATTTTGAGGCGGTGCGCGCCTTGCTGACTGCGGGCTTTGATCCGACGCTGGGTGTTTTGCACCGCGTGGAATACAGCCGCGAGTCACTGGCCTGCGATTGCGTGGAACCATTGCGTCCACTGGTCGATCGTTTTGTGCTGGATTTGTTTCACCAGCGCATCCTCAGGGCAGAACATTTCGGCATGCAAAAAGGAAGCTGCCTGCTGAGCAAGACTGGCAGAGAACATTTTTACCCGGCCTGGGCGCGCTTTGTGGATGTACCGGTGCGCCACATGCGGCGCGGCATGCGATTGCTAAAACACTTCATTCGTGAGCAGGCAGGATGAGGTTGCCGCTTTACCTTGGCGCACAGGCCAGCGTGCGGCTGGATGCCGGACCAAGTCTGGTGATTGCAGCTCCGGCGCGCATTGCGCAACGTTGCCCGTTGCAACGCATATCACGGCTGCTGGTTTTTCATGGCTGCCAGTTGCCCTGGGAGGTGTTAAGCGCGGTATTGGCGGCGCATATTCCGGTGGTGATGCTGGGCGCTTCCGGCAGGGCTGAGGCTGTGTGCTACCCCTGCCAGCCGCAGCCGCTGTCGCAGGATGAAAAAATCGCCATGTTGCATGCTGCACCTGACTGGCGGGCGCGCTACGATGCCTGGCTGCGGGCGCAATTGCGCATGGCGGTGTTGAGCAGCCAGCACTGCCTGGGCATTCATTACCCGGATTTGCGGCCTGATCGCGCCTGCCGCTACTTGCTGAATCAGTCCGGGCTGGCGCATCCGTGGGCGCGTCGCCTGATGCGCATCTGGCAGGGTTGCCTCAAAGCCTGGTCGCTGGAACAATGGCAACAGCGCGATGCTTATACCGTTCGCGCCTTGATGGTGCCGGATGTTGGCTGGGATTTGCCGGAAGATGTCAGCCGCTGCCTGTTGTGGTCGCTCATGCCTTTGCTGGTGCAACGTTCGCAGCACTGGCGTGCGTTAATGAAAAAGCCGGGCGATCAGGTGGAGTTTGCCTGTATTCAGGCGGTGGAACAGGCACACCTCCGCCTGCAACGTCTGTTTGACGACATAAACCGGCGTTTTTGCCAGTGGCTGGAAGGGCAAGCCCTGTGAAACGCCAGCCCTACCTGATCTGCTACGATATTGCCCAGCCGAAACGACTGGCAAGGGTACACCGCCTGATCCGCAAGCAGGCGATTATGATCCATTATTCAGTGTATTATCTTGAGCAGACGACCCGCGAATGCGCCGCGCTGGAGCAGGCCATCAAGGCGCTGATTCACAAGCGGGAAGACGATGTGCGCATCTATCCCCTGCCTGCCGCGCTGGATATTGAAGTGATCGGTACACCGCAGCCGGGAAGGCTCTTGCCTAATGGAAAAGGGCAGGCTATGCTTCTCGCGCTGTGTCGCTGTGGCAAGTGATTTTGCATTGAACTTTTTACTTTCCGGAAATCTTGGCAGGCGCCCTTGTAACTGCTCTTTATCATTGCTGTTTTCAGGGGGGTGCTGCCGGAAAGAAGACCCGTTTTTCAGGGGATTACGACACTGAGCGCATCAAGCCCAACCCGCGCAATGGCGCCGGAAAGAAGACCCGTTTTTCAGGGGATTACGACTGCTGTCTTGGTATAAGATTATAATTTAATGTAATGCCGGAAAGAAGACCCGTTTTTCAGGGGATTACGACCAGATTACCGATAACGTGCCTCCCCCGGACACAGGCCGGAAAGAAGACCCGTTTTTCAGGGGATTACGACATCGCTGGCTGCCTTAATGTCTAAGGTATTGTATTGCCGGAAAGAAGACCCGTTTTTCAGGGGATTACGACAACCGGGGCATGCTGCCCCTTGGTGTGAACCACCGCCGGAAAGAAGACCCGTTTTTCAGGGGATTACGACCATTAATAATTTTTGACAATTCCATACCTCCTTGCCGGAAAGAAGACCCGTTTTTCAGGGGATTACGACGACTTTCTTTTGTGTCATACACATGCTAAGATGTGCCGGAAAGAAGACCCGTTTTTCAGGGGATTACGACAACCGGGGCATGCTGCCCCTTGGTGTGAACCACCGCCGGAAAGAAGACCCGTTTTTCAGGGGATTACGACTCTTATCGATACCAGCAATAGCAATAAGTAGCTTGCCGGAAAGAAGACCCGTTTTTCAGGGGATTACGACCTCGATCCTGCGCGCTTTGCGCAAGTCTGCTAGGCCGGAAAGAAGACCCGTTTTTCAGGGGATTACGACCCCATTCCCCCGACGTGGGGTCTGGTTCGATCACGCCGGAAAGAAGACCCGTTTTTCAGGGGATTACGACGCGAGGCTGTCCTATGGGACCTATACGTCTTATGGGACTCATAGGATCGGAAGGAAGTCCCGCATTTCAGGGAATGCGATCAATTGGCCATCGACTTCAGGCCGCTAATCACTAACCATCAGACCCGTTTTTCAGGGGATGGTAATCGAAGCAAGGGATGTTTTCTTGCTTTGAGTATCATTGATACTTTGAAACGGGAGAAGACGAATGTCTGAACATATGGATCATGATAGCCTTTTTAACGCCCTGGAAAAAAATGGCATCGAGATACCAGATAACCTTAAATCCAGCATTTCGCACATACTTAATGAAAAACTGAGTTACGAGCCGAAAATCGGCGTGTTCGGGAAAACGGGTGCGGGCAAATCCAGCCTGTGCAATGCGCTATTTGGGCGCGATGTTTGTCCGATCAGCGATGTGGAGGCATGCACGCGGGAACCGAAGGAAGTGTTTTTGTCTGTTGGAGGCAAGGGCCTGAAGCTTGTCGATGTGCCAGGTGTGGGTGAAAGCGGTGATCGTGACAAGGAATACGGGGAACTGTACAGCAAGCTGTTTCCCGAGCTTGATCTGATCCTGTGGGTGTTAAAAGGAGATGATCGGGCTTTTTCATCCGATGAAACATTTTACAAGAAACTGGTGCGGCCATACATGCAGAAAGGCAAGCCTTTTTTTATGGTGATCAACCAGGTGGATAAAATTGAGCCGTTCAGGGAATGGGATGAAACGAACAACCGACCTGGCGGCAAGCAGGCCGAGAATATTGATGACAAGCAAAGGGCGGTAGCCGGCTATTTTGAGCTGCCACTATCCCAGGTGTTTACGGTATCCGCCAAAGAAAACTATCATCTGGTTGAACTGGTGGATGCGATCATTCATTCACTGCCCAAAGACAAGAAAATTGTCATGCTGAAGAAAGTCGCCAAAAAGCACCGCTCGAAGAAAGCGAAGAAGGAAGCCGAACAGGGCTGGTGGGATACGGTGACAGAGGTGGTTTCCAACGTTGTTGGCAAGGTGGTGGATGTGGCGATAACTGTTTTGTCAAAAATCCCGTGGCCATGGAATTGGTGATCACGACAAGTGTGACTGATCATGACGAACATTACACGTTATTACAGGCACAGAGGCAATATTGACGAGCTTTCATCCCGCTATCCGCAGTTTGCCGCGCTGAAGAACATCAAGGTGGATCAGCCGGATTTTCGCTGGACGGATGAGCGTGATGGCTATGTCTCCCATCACGCGCTGATCTTGTTGATCGGTAAAACAGGGTATGGGAAATCGTCCACAGTGAACCGCTTTTTCGGTGAGACGATAATGGACGTCAGTGATGTTGAAGCCTGTACCCGCGTATGCCAGAGCGTGGATTTTGAAATATCGCCGGATTGCTATTTCACGCTGGGGGATATGCCTGGCATCGGAGAAAGCGAATACCGGGATCAGCAATATCTGGAGATGTACCGCGACTTTTTGCGCACGGCCAGCGCTGTCGTATTCGTGCTTCGCGCCGATATGCGGGATTATGCCGTTGATCAGTCGGCCTGTCACAGGCTGTTTCGGGACGATACAAGCCGCAGGCGGGTGATCTTCGCCTTGAATTGTTGCGACAAGACAGAACCTGTTAGCCGGGTGCCAAGCCCTGAGCCAACACCGGCGCAGATGGACAATATCAAAAGCAAGATCCAAACACTGAATCGCTTGTTCAATCCGTGTAACGACATTATTCCCTACAGCGCCGCAACCGGCTGGAATATGGCTGAGCTTGCTCGCCAGCTTGTGAAGCTTGTGATGGACTAAGGCGAGCGTTCACGACCGTCATTTACCGAGGGCGCGGTTTACTGTGCGAGCATCCTGCCTACACTTGCCGCCAATTAAACGCTGTTGAACGTATGACGTTGATCAGGGGCAGGAGATTAATCGTATGGATATTGCAAAAATCGCGCCGGGCAAACATGTGCCGGAAGATGTTAATGTTGTCATTGAGGTGCCGCAGCATGGCGATCCTGTGAAATATGAGCTGGACAAGGCTTCCGGCGCCATTTTCGTGGATCGCTTCATGCACACGCCGATGCATTACCCCTGTAATTATGGTTTTGTGCCCAATACCTTGTCGGATGACGGGGATCCGGTGGATGTGCTGGTGGTGACCAATATTCCGCTGATTCCCGGTTGCGTGATCAATTGCCGTCCGGTTGGCGTGCTGAACATGGAAGATGAGGCAGGCCACGATGCCAAGATTCTGGCTGTGCCTTCCTCAAAGCTGAAGCCTGCATTTGATCATATTGATAACTGGCAGGATTTACCATCCTTTTTGACCGACAAGATCCAACATTTCTTCGAGCACTACAAGGATCTTGAACAGGGTAAATGGGTGAAGGTGACCGGCTGGAGCGATGCGGATGCCGCAAAGCAGGAAATCATGGCATCTGTTGCCCGGGCGCAAGGGTAACGAGGGTATCTGATGAGTCACCGGAAACCGCTTCAGGTCGTTTTTTACTGGCATATGCATCAGCCTTTTTACCGCGATGCAGAAGATCAGCACTACCATCTTCCCTGGGTGTATTTGCATGCCATGAAGGAATACACCGATATGGCGGTGGTGCTGGAGCGGGTTCCGGAGGCCCGTGCGGTAGTCAATTTTGTGCCTTCGTTGATGGCGCAACTGGCTGAATACGCGGCTCATATCCAGGCGTTTCTTGATGGGGCGGGGGAGAGTATGCACGATCCCCTGCTGGATATGCTGGCAGCCTCGCCACCTTATAGTCCGCAACAGCGGGCTTTTATGTTGCAGAGCTGTTTCCGCTTGCAGCATGAGCGTAATCTGCATCGCTATGCCAAATATTCGCGCTTGTGGGCGCTGGCGGAGCATCACCGGCAGCATTTCGATGCAGATGGCGATACCATGTATATCGCAGATCAGTTTTTTACCGATCTGCTGGTCTGGTATCACTTAGGCTGGGTGGCCGAGACAGCGCGTGATGAGCATTACGTAGCCAGGCGTTTGCTGGCCAAGGGCGAAGGTTTCGATGCCGGGGATCGACGCGATTTGCTGACGTTGATCGGCAGCTTGCTGGCAGACGTACCGGTGCGTTACAAGCGGTTGCAGCAGGCCGGGAAAATCGAGTTGTCAACCACGCCGTATGCGCATCCGATTATTCCCCTGATGCTGGATTTCCATACAGCGCGGCAAACAGTGCCTGATGCCTTGTTGCCTTCTGCGCCTTACCCCGGCGGAGAAGCACGGGCCAGGGATCATATTGAACTGGCGCGCAAGCATCATGAAGCGAGCTTTGGTGCGCCTGCGGCAGGCTGCTGGCCTGCGGAAGGCGCGGTATCGAATGAGACGCTGGCTCTGCTGGCCGACAGCGGCTTTCGCTGGTGCGCGACCGGAGAAGGCGTATTGCATCATTCGCTGGCCTGTAATGTGCGGGAGCATAAGCCGGAGGCGAATTATCAGCCGTGGCTGGCAGGTGTTGGCGAACGTCGCCTGCCCTGTTTTTTTCGCGATGATCACCTTTCTGACCTGATCGGTTTTCAATACAAAAACTGGGCAACTGATGATGCCGTGGCCAATCTGATGCATGAGTTATCATTGATCCGCGAGCGAACGAGCGCCATGGAAACACCGGTGGTTTCCATTATCATGGATGGCGAAAATGCCTGGGAACATTATTATGAAAATGGCATCCCTTTTCTGACCAAGATGTATGAGGCGATTGCCGCGCATCCTGACATGCAGATGACGACGTTCAGCGATTATCTGGCGACGGCGCCTGCGCCTGCGGTGCTGGACTCGCTGGTCGCTGGTTCGTGGGTGTATGGTAATCTTTCCACCTGGATCGGTGACCGGGCCAAAACGCAGGGTTGGGAGTTGCTGGTGCAGGCCAAACAGTGTTTTGACCGGGTGTTCGATACGCTGCCTGAAGCGCAACAGGCAGCGGCACTGGCGCAATTGCGCATTTGCGAAGGCTCAGACTGGTTCTGGTGGTTTGGTGATTATAATCCTTCGGATGTGGTGCGTGATTTCGATCGCTTATATCGTCAGCACTTGCGTCGGTTGTACACCCTGCTGGGGGAAACGCCGCCTGAAACACTGGATGTGCCGGTATCGTCAGGTGGTGGCGAGGCAGAAGGCGGTGGCACCATGCGCCGGGGCAATGGCTGATGGAGGCTTCTCTTTTGCAGCGGCGCTCAGGCGTGTTATTGCACGTCACTTCACTGCCGGGGCCGTTTGCTCACGGCGTATGCGGTGAAGAAGCGCTGCGTTTTATCGATCGGCTGGCTGATCATGGCTTTCGTTGCTGGCAGTTCTTGCCACTGGGACCGGTGCATGGTCACGGCTCGCCTTATGAATCCTTATCCAGCTTTGCCGCCAATCCGGAACTGATTGATCTGCGCCTGTTAAGTCAGCAGGGCTGGTTGCCTGAAGCCAGGCTGACCGAAGTGCTTGCTGGTCAATGTCAGCCAGCCATGGCACGCCGTGAAGCGATTGCTCATGCCCTGGCTGCCTGCCTGCCCGTGGATAGCGATTTGCGCGAGGCGTGGTTGGCCTATGAGCAATCGCAGGCTGACTGGCTGCGCCCCTATGCCTGTTTTATGGCCTTTAGAGCAGCCAGTCAGGGGCAGCCGTGGTGGCAGTGGCCAGCGGACTGGAAGCAGGGCGATGCCAGCAGTTTCCAGCTTGCAGAAACCCTGTATGCGGATGATGTTCGCTATTACGCTTTTGAGCAGTTTGTGTTTGCCCGGCAGTGGCAGCGCATCAGAACACACGCCCGGCAGCGAGGCGTGGCGCTGTTTGGTGATTTGCCGATTTATGTGGCGCATGACTCTGCAGATGTGTGGTGTCATCAGAACTTGTTTACGCTGGATGAAACGGGGCAATGCACCCATGTTGCCGGTGTGCCGCCGGATTATTTCTCCGCAGACGGTCAGCGCTGGGGAAATCCGCTGTATCGCTGGGATGTGATGCAGCGGGATGGTTTTCGCTGGTGGCGGCAACGGGTGGCGCACCAGTTGCAATACATGGACTGGATGCGCATTGATCACTTTCTCGGCCTGTATCATTACTGGGCCATTCCGGCGCAATATCAACATGGACGCGTGGGCGAATGGATCAAGGCTCCTGGCGCAGCGCTGCTTGCGGCGCTGCAACAGGATCTGGGGGCGTTGCCGCTGATTGCTGAAGATCTCGGTCTGATCACCGAAGAGGTAACGGC
>WFOJ01000161.1 GCA_015488125.1 Mariprofundaceae bacterium | reverse complement strand
TCAAATATTCTTCACCTCGTATACCGCAAAGATTGGCAAGGCGGTTTCGGTCAATTATGCGATAGCGGTCAGGTGGACTCTGGATTTCGTGGTATCCACAGTGCGGCCACTCGGCAGGATGTGAAACTACGTCGGCACGCACCATATTCAGATCAATGTAAACAAGGCAGCGAATCAGATGCTCGCCACTTTCAATGGCTGTGACGTGATATCGATTCGACCAGAATGCTCCCCTTCTGTTCTTTCGGAGGTTTGATCATCAACTACCAGGAGGTGAATGTGATTCGAGGTAACCATGTAGTTTAATACGCAAATACCGTAACGTTTTCGAGCCTCAAACAACCACCGAATCCAGCACTGCCGATCCCTGGCAAACTTAAACAGGAATTCGCCCTTGTGGCACCGATGAGTGATATGCCAGACATGGCCAGGAAGATGATATCGCTTCGCTCTTGGCATCAAATCCTCCTTAGCCCTGCTATTTTACTCCCAAAATGGGCGTTCTAAGGCCAGAAAAGGGATGTTTTTGGCCTTCTATCCCTGTAAAATCAATCAGTTATAGGTCAGGCCCCGTTTTATGCCGTTTTAATGCTTTGGTTAGATTTAATGACTGACTGTTTTTGAAAACACATGAATAACAACCACTCCTAAAATGATTAGCCCCATTCCAATAACCGCAGGAATATCTGGGATTTGTTTATATAGCAATGAGCCAACAACAGCGACCAAGACAATGCCAATGCCAGACCAAATTGCGTATGTAATACCTATCGGAATAGTTCTTAGTACAAGTGCCATAAAGTAAAATGCAACTCCGTACCCGATGACAACTATTAGGCTCGGCAACAACTTCGTGAATTCTGAAGATGCCTTCAAAGCACTTGTTGCAGCGACTTCAGCAATAATTGCTATCGCTAAATATAAATATGCCATTTATCTCCTTTTGACGAAATCTAACGCCGAGGAACGAGGAGCCAACAAGCTATTGTGTTGTTTCGCATACCCGTCGGACGTAAAATAATGAGGCACACTAAGTGTGTCAACCATTGCGATATTGTTGATCAGCCTCCAAAATTGACCCCTTTGAGGGATAAATCAGCGTCCAATTTTGTCCCCCTGTATAACTCCCGGCGAGACGAATCGCCGGTTTTTATCGAGATCTGGCCTTATTATAATGTAACTATTCAGCCCGTATTTCATGTCGCCACCGCCGATTCTGGTATCTTGCCATTGAAAAGCTGACTTAACGCCTCCGAGGTGGAGATGTTTTGCCGCTGGCATGTAAGCAGAAAGCTCCGTACACGGCAAAAGGTTTGTGCCCCTTCCATTGACCGGAAACAGCCGGAAATTTTCTGCTGCACCTTGGTCATACGCAAGTCATTTTCCCCCTGATTATTGATGAACGGCACATAGTCCACCACCATAAATCGTAGCACATCATCCTCGAAATCCCGCAGCCGTTCGAGCAAGTTTCTGGACTTGGTTCGTTTTTGTCGTTCTCGCTATCAATCAGCATTCAATTTTGACCCCCCCCGTCAGCGTCCAAAATTGACCCCTCTATTATCGATAAACCTTAATTTGCTGAATTCGGGGCATCAGACCGGAAATAGCGTTCAAACGTCGCTTCATCTGTATGGTGGCGGACGGGTAACAAATCGTAAATATTGATCCACTCACCATGTAACCGTATGGCGAGATCAGGGTTGATAATGTATTCACCGCGTGCAATGCGTTTAAGGATTTTCCGGTTGTAGCGATCTTCCCGGTCACGTTCGTTCTTGCTTAGCATACCTGAGATGTACGAACGTTTTTGACGATGGGGCGGCAGGACATTATCCGGAAAATGAGAAAAAACAGCAGTTAATTCGGCAGCATTAAAGGCTCGCGGGCGAAAATCAATATGTAAGCGTGGCAACAGAGTGAAAATCGTCGCCATCATGTAGTTGAGCAAAAAGTATTCCATGCCATGGCGTGGCAGTTTGCGTAAATGCCCGTCCACCCGGATGACGATATCCTCAGGTGCCAGCAAATCGCACATGGCAATCAGTTGTTCGGACTGCTGTTTCGTTACCTTTTCTGCCACGGCATCAGCGGCAAATCTGGCCAGTACGATTTGCCATGCATTACAACCATTGTTATTACACGCCTTACTGTCGGCACCAATGCTGTGCAGTTCCTCGGCCAGCGCAGTATTACCCAGCATCGCCGCCAGCATCAGCGGTGTATGGTTGAGCCGATCCCGAAAATCCACACCAAACTGATTCACCTGGCGCAAAATCGCGCCATAGTTTTTCAGTGTGTACGGGGTATAGTGTTTCTTGCACAGAAGGCTGAACGGTTTTTCAAGTTCAATGCTGACCCTGTAATAGCCGTGCTTTCGAAACACGGATTTTGCTGGACCAAAATTCGTATTGGCAAGCTGTTTAATCACAGGTATATCGTTATGCAACACAGCATATTCAAACAATTCCAGCTTTGCCTTCTTGTTGCCTTCCGCCAGCGCCTTGTGGCGCAGCTCATCCAGTACCTCACCCTGCAATGGTTGCCAGCTGATTTTTTGTTGTTTGAGAATACGGCTGCGGATTTCATCCGCCTGATTCTGCTTGCCCTGCAACTCCAGTTTATGCGCTTCTTCGCGCCAGTCCTCAAAGCAGGAAGTCTGCTCAGCCAGTTCCAGCGAATCCTGGGCATCATGCAGGCCCATCAGTTGCAGCAACGGATGCTCCGGATCGACGGCGATAATGTATAAATTACGTATGGCGCGGGTGATGGCGACATAAAAGGCGTTGATGTGGAATTTGTAAATTTCCAGCGATTTATCGCGTTTATCCTTAACGCGGGCGAAAGTCAGTTCTTCCACATGTAAATCACTCTCTTCCACGCCCTCGGCAATGGCAGCAAAGCGTTTTGGATCGCTGGCGATAAAGTTATAGAGGATGATATTTTCGTATTCCAGTCCTTTGGCTTCCTGAACAGAGAAGATCAGCGGTGTGCTGAAGTGCTTGCGCGCCTCTTCCTTTTGCTGATCGTTCATCACAATCACCGCAAAACGGGTTGAATTACAGGTTTTGTTTTCGATTTCCTGACGGATGCGTGGCTGATCCTGCAAAAAGCTGATGTTGCCCTCATGATGCGCATTGCTGCGCACCAGATAATTGCTTTCTTTATCAATGGAGCCAAAACGGGCATTTTTGATTTTCAGCAGGCGGTTGGCAATTTCAGTCACTTCCGGCGAGTTTCGGTAATTGGTATTCAGTACGGAAATAAGGTCACGCGCCTGCGAAACAGCGCCATGCTGTTGGTAGAAAAAGCTTTTAACCCGTGACCAGGAAAAAAAGTTAGGGTGAACAATCTGATTGGAGTCACCACAGATAATGAACTCGCCCGGCTGACGCAACAATTTCAGGATCAGGTTCAGTTGCACTGCCGTGATATCCTGCACTTCATCCACAACGACGAAATCATAACAGGCTTCTGCTTCAAGCGCATAGTCATGACAGATCATATTGCTGTCGTACAGCTGTTCATGTTCCATATAGCGCAACCAGCTGGTGAACAAATCGTACACCGCATCGCGCTCTTCATCGGCAAAAATAGACTGCCTGACACCCAGTGACTGGTAATCCTCACGGGATAAACAAGCGTCCTCTCCCATAGTGCCGGTCAGCACGCCCTTGAACTCTTCAAACAGCTTGTACGGATCATTCAGCGCCCGGGGCTTGCTGCCCTGACGAAACCAGCGCATAAAATCAGCAAAGCCTGCTTCGCGCCCGGCAGGAATACGGATTGATTCCAGCAACTCCCTCATTGAGAAAAAATCAACTTCCTGATGCGCGTTGTCGTAATGTTCGCCCAGGTACAGGCTGCGTGAATTGCGCACCAGATAAGGCGAGTGCGTTACATACAGGATATCGCCGACAGCATGCTTCATTTTTTCCAGTGTTAATGCTGTTTTGCCGCTGCCTGCCGAACCAATCACAATAATCGGCGGATTCAGCGCATACACATTGCTTTGTTCCGGATCGAAGGAAATGAACTTGTCGAGAACATTGAAGGTCGGGTTATCCGGATTGAGATACACCATATCCTCAGCCTGTTCACTGCCTGCATCCGTGACCGCAGGCAGTTTTGATTCATCAATATGAACACCCCGGCGCAAAAAACGGGATTTGTCGTAAGCATGGTTGGCAATACACTCAAGAACGAGGATATAACGCTCACCAGCATGCTGACAGATCGAGAACAACAGGCGATTGCGAATGTCCAGTCGGGCGCGGTACAGGTTATTGCCGATTTTTTTGACATCTGCGGAGGTGAAGTCGCCCGCCTCCAGATAGCGACGCATTTTGGCAAAGCCCGGGATTTTTTTGGCGTTTAATTCATTATACAGAAGTACGCGCATCGTGCTTTCCTGCAGTTCGGTCAAAACGGACGAACAACCACCAGAATCACGACGGCAATCAGGATAAAGGTAGGAATTTCATTATATTTACGGTAAAAGGTATGGGGCCGCGTGTTATGGCCTGTGGCAAAGGTTTTGACGACATGACCGCAATGCAGATGAAAAACAACCAGCAGCACGACTAACAGCATCTTGGCATGAAACCAGCCGCCACCCATCAACAAATCCATCTCCATATGTGCCAGCCCGAGACCGCAAAGCAGTGTAACCACCATGGCAGGCCACATGATATAGCGGTAAAGCTTGCGCTCCATGATCACAAACTGCTCGTGGACAGGGCCAGAATCATGCTCCGCATGATAAACAAACAGACGGGGCAGATAAAACAGGCCGGCAAACCACGATACCAGGCCAATCAAATGAAACGCTTTCAACCACAAAAACACCGTTACCTCCAAACGTATCAGGTCAATATCGACACACATGATTCATAATCATGAAAAATTTGCAACTGATTAGAAACACACAGTGGTGGGCATTGTCTGAAGTGGTTCCTCCTCTTTGGGCAGACTCCACGGTGTTAGTGTCCCGCTTCGTGGTGTATGAAGGGATTGAGGCAAGCGGCGCGGATTCAAGTTTGAAGTGCAACTTTGATGAGTGTTTGAAGGAGCAAGCTGCGGTAGCAGCATTGCCCTTCTCAAACACCACCTTAAAACGGGGATTAACCTAACTAACTGATTGATTTTACAGGGGTATAAATCTAAAAACATCCCTTTTTTGATCTTAAAATGCCCATTTTGGGAGTAAAATAGCAGGGCTAAGGAGGATTTGATGCCAAGGGCGAAGCGATATCATCTTCCTGGCCATCTGGTGAAGTGGTCTTTATTTTGTGACAGGCTTCTGCTTCTTCAAACTGTAAATCAGAGGGAGATCGCGCCTGCTGCGCGATCGCGCTTTGCCTGTGACCTGGCTTTCGCTGGTCATTGACAGGTAAAAAAACGGTTACATGATATGCAATCATGATGCTTCGATGCTTGTGCCTGATCGTTGTGCTGAGCGTGCTGCCTGCGTCAGCCACTGCCCTTGGCTGCTTGCCGGATCAGCGGCAGTCTGCGCATGCCAGTGAGCGCATTGCACATTATGATGTGCAACTGACGCTTCAGGATGATGGCAATCTGCTGGTGGAAGAGTGCATCTATTATGACTTTGGCCGCAGGATGCGGCATGGCATTTATCGTGATATTCCGACTCGACGCAGCACTGAAAGCGACGATGCAGAAATCACCCTGAAGCTTCTGGATGTGCGCATGGATGGCCATGCTGTTGCATACAAAACCTGGATGAATTATGCCGGTGCGCGTAAAAATTTTCGATTGCGTATCGGGGAATCTGGTCGCAGCGATGTATCCGGCCTGCATGCTTACTACCTGCGCTACCAGGTTGCTGATGTCATCAAAAAGGCACGACACAAGCAATTGCTGTTGTACTGGAACACCATTGGCAGCAACTGGAATATTCCGATTGCCGAAACAGATAGCTGGTATGTGCTGCCTGCCCTGCTTGACCGGGAACATCTGAGCCTGCGTACCACGACTGGCACAACAGGGTCAACAACGTCAGAGGCTGCCATTGACTGGCCAAAGCCACACCGCCTGCATATTCACACGAAGGCACTGCCACCCCACCACGGCCTGAGCGTTGAAATGCGCTTTGATGCCAGTCGCCTGCCTGCCGCCACGGTGATGCAATGGCATTTTACGTCGGCATCATGGCTGTGGGTGGTTTTATTACTGAATATCAGCACACTTGGCCTGATCTGGTTGCTGACAGGCAGGGAGCCGCGCCTGCCGCCGACCATTTTTCGCCAGTTACTGCCCGATGTGGAAGCGGCAATGGCCGGCCTGATTGTGGATGGCCGGGTGGACGCGCGCGATATCGAGGCGGCTATACTGGAACTGGCGGCTGATGGTTACCTTCGCATGGAGGAGCAGCAACACGGCCTGAAACTCATCCGCCTGCACAAGGATGAAGATACGCTTAACCTTTATCAGCGCAAGCTGTATGAGGTGCTGTTCAGCGAAGGTGATGAACTGATGCTGGAGAGTAAAAACGCTGACTGGCAACGTCTTCAGCGCCTGCAGAACGGTTTGAAAGCCGTTAAGTCACTGATGTATAAGCAGGCGCTGGAACGGGGGTATTTTGATACTCATCCGCAGCACCGGCTTAACACATGGTTTTATCTGTGGACGCTGATCTTTTTCGCCGAAGGTTGCGCCTTGTATCTGAAGGCCGACATTTATATCAGCTTCATTCCTGAAATTATTGTTCCGGCGGCTATCACAATCATGTTATACTGGAGCGGCTGGCGTTTTCTTTGCCTGGGGCATGCCGACGAGCGTGGGGGCGGCGCGGTGTTGCTGCTGCTGGCCATGCTGGCTGGCTGGGGACTGGGCTTTTCATGGCTGGCCGTTAATCTGCCACTGACGTTGATGTTACTGATCTGCGGCCTGTTCATCGCTGCCATGCCGCGACGGGGCATCAAAGGAGTTTTGCTGCATGCCCATATTCGCAAGCTGCGCAAACAACTGAGCGACCTTGGCAACAAAGCCTTGCGCGACCAGATGGCAGCGCACCCCGATCTCGCTACCCGTTTGTTGCCCTTTGCTGTGGCGTTGGGCCTAAAGGAGAACATGGTTTGGTTCGGCAAACACGCTCACCTTCGGTTGCCACCCTATTATCGTGGTAGCTGGAGCACGATGACAGGCTCCCTGTATTGTCTGAGCACGACCAGCGGCGGCAATGCCAGTGCTGGTGGAAGCGGTGCGGGTGGCGGATTTGGCGGTGGTGGCGGAGGCTCCTGGTAAGGACTCTATCGCTGTCGGTAGTGAAAATTACATTGAACTGGTTAAAGAGAAGCTTGGCCTTGCTGCTCGAAAGAAACAGATAAGCAACGATGGTAAAACAGTCGTGATTCGAGAGCCTGGTTCTGCTTACAGCGTTCATTTTGACGTTGAAATGAGCCATTTAAGCACGGAAAATAGTGTGTTTTTTGATGAAAGTTTAACGATATCAATATGATAATCGGGTCAGACCCCGTTTTCCCAAGACCCCGTTTTCCCATGCCTCACTGCGAACTTCGCGTGATTGCTGTTTTTCAATCAATTTATCATTGAAGGCATGCTGACTTTGCTTGTCACCCGGTGGATAATGATATTTGTGGCAAAAATCCAGGTAAAAACGCAACCATTTTTTGTAATTTCGCGCTGTTGGATCAGTCATCTTTCGTTGCCGCAACAGCATCGTATATGCCTG
>WFOJ01000160.1 GCA_015488125.1 Mariprofundaceae bacterium | reverse complement strand
GGGTACCATTAAGCCGCCAATACCTTCGATAATGCCAATATCGACCCGGGCCAGTTGCTGCCAACACCAATGCAGGGCGGCATCCGGCTGAATACAACGTCCTTCGGCAGCGGCGGCAATATCCGGCGATGCAGGCAGGGTAAAACGCTGGTAGCTGACATCATCAGCCTGCGTCATTCCCTGCGCTCGCAGCAAGCGGGCGACATCATTCTCTGCGTCGTCAGGCGTATAGCCGCTGACAAAGGGCTTGAGGGCGCGCACCTTCAACCCCTGTTGCCGCCAGTGGCGGGCAAGCTGTTCGCAGACCCAGGTTTTTCCGGCGTCCGTATCGGTAGCTGTAACAATCAGCCGTGACATGCTCATCGGCGCGTATGCTGGGTGCGAAAGCGATGCCAGCGCTGGTTGCGACGCGGCTGTCTGCCATGCGCTTCATCCGGCACCAGTGCCTGTTCGCCATCACCAATCAAATCAGCGCGCCCCATGCGACGCAAGGCCTCGCGCAGCAATGGCCAGTTGGCGCGGTCGTGATAGCGCAAAAAAGCTTTGTGTAACTGCCGTTGTTTGCGGCGTTTGACGCTGAAGACCCGCTCTGTCCACGGTGCTTGATGACGGCTAATGCGTTTCAGTGGATTGCGTCCGCTGTGATACATGGCCGTCGCCGTGGACATCGGCGAGGGCAAAAAGGCCTGTACCTGATCAGCGCGGTAATCATGCTTTTTCAGCCACAAAGCCAGTTGCAACATATCTTCATCCGTGGTGCCAGGATGAGCGGCGATAAAATAGGGGATCAGGTATTGCTTCTTTCCGGCCTCTTTTGAATAACGGTCGAACATGCGTTTAAAGCGGTCATAGGAAGCGATGCCCGGCTTCATCATTTTGGCCAGCGGGCCATCTTCGGTGTGCTCCGGGGCAACCTTCAGATAGCCCCCGACATGATGGGTGGCCAGTTCGCGCACATATTCCGGCGCATGCACGGCCAGGTCGTAACGCACGCCGGAAGCAATCATCACCCGGCGAATGCGTTTCATGCGACGAACACGGCGATAAAGGCGAATCAGTGGCCCGTGATCCGTACGCAAATTGCTGCATACATCGGGAAAAACGCAGGATGGTTTACGGCAGGCAGCTTCAATGTCAGGCGAGATACAGCCAAGGCGATACATATTCGCCGTCGGGCCACCGAGATCGGAAATCATACCGCGAAACCCCGGCGTTTTTTCAGCGATTGCCTGTACTTCGCGGGCAATCGAATCTTCCGATCGGCTCTGAATAATCCGCCCCTCATGTTCGGTGATGGAACAAAAGGTGCAGCCACCAAAACAGCCACGCATGATATTCACGGAATGTTTGATCATTTCATATGCCGGAATATCCACCGCTTGTGGTGGCCCGTAACTGGCGTGTGGCAAGCGCGAATACGGCAGTTCAAACACCGTATCCAGCTCTTTTGTGCTCAGCGGAAACGCAGGTGGATTCACCCACACCAGTCGCTGAACATGCGCCTGCACCAATGCCCGGGCATTACCCGGATTGGTTTCCTGATGAAAAATACGCGAGGCATGGGCATAAAGCACAGGATCGTCCCTGACTGCTTCCCACGACGGCAAGCGTCTGGCGACGCGGGTGGTGCTGGTAGCAGGTCGTTGATGCGGTTGATCCACATCCTGAACATCTTCAATGTGCCAGTTTTTCGGCACATCGTTGCGCATGACCGCCGTGCCGCGAATATCCCATAAATCCCGCACGGCTTCACCAGCAGCCAGGCGGTGGGCGATTTCCACTACCTGCCGTTCACCATTGCCATAGACGAGAATATCCGCCTTGGAATCCATCAATACCGAGCGGCGAACCGTCTCTGACCAGTAGTCAAAATGCGCCAGCCGTCGCAAACTGGCCTCGATGCCGCCAATCACCACCGGCACACCCTTGAATGCCTCACGACAGCGTTGGGCATACACGGTTACCGCCCGATCGGGGCGCTTGCCTGCCTTGCGTCCCGGCGTGTAAGCGTCATCCGAACGAATACGGCGATCCGACGTATAACGGTTAACCATGGAATCCATATTGCCGGAAGTCACACCCCAGAATAATCGGGGCGGTCCCAACCGACGAAAATCATCCGCCGAGCGCCAGTCCGGTTGCGAGATAATACCAACGCGCAGTCCCTGTGCCTGCAAAACGCGGCCTATCACCGCCATACCAAAACTGGGCAAATCAATATAGGCATCGCCG
>WFOJ01000159.1 GCA_015488125.1 Mariprofundaceae bacterium | reverse complement strand
GCTTGACGAGGCGTTGCCTGAGGCCGTTCGCGCCTGTCAGGCGGCGCATGTGTTGTTTTATATTGTACGTCATGGCCTGGGCAGTGCGCCGCGTCAGCGCGAAAAAATGTTTGAATCCTTCGTCGAAGGCCATGCCCGTATTGTCAGCATTACCGGTGAGCATGTCATCCTGGGGTTTGATAATCTGGAGAATTACACCGTGCAGTTAGCACTGCCTGCTGCGCTGGTGCAATTACTTCGTCCGGGCGATGTACTGGATGTGGAATTGGGGCTGCGCGGTCAATGCTGGCAGATTGTTGATTCCGGCCCTGTGTATCCTCCTTGTGTTTACATGGAAGCGGATTATTTCGATGTGCCCGAAAAGCTGATTCCCGGCGATGCAGACTGAGCAGATGTTCAGCATCGGGCTGATGAGCGGCACCTCCTGCGATGCAATTGATGTGGCTATTATTCGTCGCAGCGGTGAGTTGTATCGCTTTTTTAGCCACCCGATTGAGGCAGAGCTTCAGGAAGCCATTCTTCGCCTGGCCGAGCCGGGCATGGATGATCTTGATGTGCTCGGCCACCTTGATCAGGCGCTGGGCGAAGCCTTCGCGCAGGCTGTGTTATCCTCACTGGAACAAAGCGGCCTGCCTGCCAGTCGCATTCACTGCATTGGCAGCCACGGGCAAACGGTTCGTCACCGTCCCCGTCGCCGCGATGGCGGCATGCCCTTTACGCTGCAAATTGGCTGCCCGGCGCGCATTGCCGAACGCACAGGGATTACCGTGGTCAGCGATTTTCGTCGTCGGGATATGGCTGCCGGTGGTGAAGGCGCGCCGCTGACGCCATGGGTGCATCGTCAGTTGTTTGCACACCCCGAACGGAACATTGCCGTGGTGAACATCGGCGGGATTGCCAATATCACCTGGCTGGGAAGCGATGGCAACATCATGGGCTTTGATGCCGGCCCCGGCAATATGCTGATGGATGCGCTAATGCTGGAACTGAGCGATGGTTACCGCGCCTTTGATATGCATGGTGAGCTGGCTGCCAGCGGCCGCGATTGCCCGGAACTGCTGGCCGAACTGCTGACTCATCCTTATCTGGCACAATCCCCCCCAAAATCGACGGGACGGGAGGTATTTGGTCAACAGGCATTGCTGCCATTGTTGCGTTACCCTGATATTGATGATGCCACGCGCATGCGCTGCGCTGCCATGTTCACGGTTCGCAGCATTGTGGAGGCCACGCGTTTTTTGCCTGCCATGCCGGATCAGTGGTTGCTATGTGGTGGTGGTGTACACAATCACTTCGTCGTGCGTCAGCTTGCCCAGGCTCTGCATCCGGCAGCGGTGATGCCGACAGATGATGTGGGTATGCCGGCAGATGCACTGGAAGCCGTCAGTTTCGCCATGCTGGCAGAAGCAACCTTGCAGGGTGTGGCCAACACCTGTCCGGAAGTGACGGGGGCCAGCCATGCCGTCTGCGGTGGTCAGATCACACCTGGTCGCATCCATTCATCCGCTGTCAGGAAGGGAAGCGAACAGGCACTCTGGCGTTAAAACGTGAACATGCGCTGGCATTGTCATTCCCCTGGATAGCGGTTTTCACCCAGCACTGCCTCCAGCGGCAGGCGATCGCGCCAGCCCTCGATCTTGAGCATCGGCGCTTCGTAGAAGGATGCCACCGGCCCAAGGCAGAGCAGCGCGATCGCCTGTGCGCCTGCCGGAATCGCCAGCAATCGGGCTACCGCCTCAGGTTCGAAGAACGATACCCAGCCCATGCCGAGGTTCTCGGCACGTGCGACCAGCCACATGTTTTCAATGGCGCAGGCGCAGGAAGCCAGCGCCATTGCTTCCGGCATTGTGCGCCGACCAAACACCGTACCGTCGTCCGGCGCCATGACTACGGCAATCAGTTCGGCGCAATCGCGGATACCTTCCACCTTTAGCCGCAGGAACTCCGACTTTCGCTTTCCCATTACCTCTGCCGTACGCCGACGTTCGAGTTCGACAACTCCGGCCAGTCGTTCACGCAAAGCCCGATCTGTGACGCGAATAAAGCGCCACGGTTGCATGAAGCCGACGCTGGGTGCGGCATGAGCAGCCGCGAGAATTCTGCGCAAAACATCGGGGGCAACCGTTCCCCCGGTGAAATGGCGCATATCCCGCCGCGCGTGGATCACTTTACAGATCGCATCGCGTTCAGTGGATGAAAAGTTGTCAGTCATCAATCCGTAAAGCAGCCAGGGCCTTGATGATACATCAGTTCCTCGACAGGTTGGCCACCGAGTAGGTGCTCGTTGATGATGCGATCCAGGTTTTCATCTGTGACATGGTAGTACCATACCCCGTCCGGTTGAATGCACAGCAGCGGGCCACCCTTGCAGGTACCGAAACAGGTGGCACGGCTGCGCTTGACACGCAAGTCCCCCCTGTTCAGACCTGCCGCCCTGAACTTCTCTCCCAGACTGTCGTATAGCGCCTGTCCTGCGCCATCCGTGCAGCGCGGGCCAATGCAAACAATCAGGTGGCGGCGATAGGTCATCATCGTTGGTTTGATCACTTCACTCATGTCGCTATTTCTCCTGCTTGCTCATGCCAGCCCTGATGGAAGGCGGCCAATGCCTGTTGCTTGAAATCATTGCCGTCCCGTACCAGCAGAAACCGGCATACCAGGTCTCCCGCCTCGTTCAGGAAATGCACTCCCATGGATTGGTTGCCACGCTGCGTCAGCCAGGCCTGAGTCACCTGCGACCAATTGATATGCACATGGAAAGTATCGGTAACGCAATTTAGCCAATCCCCCCTCATTTCGAGTTGTTCGCCATGCAGCAGGCATTCAGCGACTGCGCCGCCTGGTGCGCGGGTAACAGCGCGCAGACGCCCCCATGTCGGCAGCATTTCCAGCACTGCTTGCGGTGCCATTCGTTTCGCCCTGTAGCTGCCAGTCGGCTCATCATCGGCGGCCACCGCCTGCAGAATCTCGCCCAGCGGTGCATCGAAATATTCGGCAACCTTATCCCAGGTTTTGTTGTTGTTCGCCGCCAGCCAGCGACGCACGCAGCCATGCCAACCCTCCAGCCCCATGGAGAGCGAGCGACCCGACTGCTCACCGTCTTTGGCATCGCCGGTGAGTTCATCATACTTGTTGGCATAGCCTCGCGGTGTGATCAACAAGCCGTTTTTCACGAAGGTGGCGGAATTACCGATCAACACCGTGGTCAGCATACCAATATCCTTGTCGGCCATTTCGGCCAGCCGCGTTATCTGTATGTGCTGTCGCCGGCGATAGGCGGATTTGACGATGGCCACCGGCGTATCGCCGGAACGATGGCGCAACAGAATCCGTTGCGCTTCGACAATCTGCTGCCTGCGCCTGCCTGATTTCGGATTATAGAGTGCAATCACAAAGTCCGCCGCCCCGGCCGCATCAATGCGCTTGCGAATCGTTGGCCACGGCGTCAATAGATCAGATAGGGAAATCGAACAAAAATCATGTGTTAGCGGCGCACCGACCAGTGAGGCACAGGCGTTCAATGCAGTTGTGCCCGGCACGACCTCAACCTGAATATCGGAATCCGGTGTCCAGCCATGCTGCATCAACACCTCATATGTGGGGCCAGCCATACCGTACACGCCCACATCGCCGGATGAAATCAGGGCCACGGTTTTGCCTGCCCTGGCTGCATCATAAGCTTCCACACAGCGATCAATTTCTTCAGTCATGCCCTTGCGGATGACTTCCTTGCCATCCAGCAGGTCGCGCACCAGCTTGATATAGGTCGTATAGCCAATGACCACGTCGGCCTCTCTGATCGCGGCACGGGCGCGGTAAGTCATCTGCTCCTCGCCACCGGGACCAAAGCCTACCAGCAAAATTTTGCCCTTATTCATCATGCACGCTCGCTACGGATACAGTCGCATGTTTACCCTCGGCATCCCTGTATTTGTATTTTTCCACAATCAAATCGTCCTTGCTTCCGTTTGCCAGCAACAGGGCCGCTGCCTCGCCCACCGATGGCGTGCCCATATATTTCAGCACAACCTCTGATGGATTCGGTACAGGCACCTGCCTTAGCTGCTCTGCTGCATACCAGTGGCAAGGCCAGCCGTACTTGCCGCAAACCTTCAGCAGGCCCGCCTCATTCGATTTTTTGTCAATAGATGCTACGGCCTGCACATCAACTTTCGATAGGCCCGCAGAGGCCAGTGCCTGTTCAATCGCCTGTTCAATCGTTTCAGCAGCGACCCCTCTATCGCAGCCTAATCCCAGCACCACCTTCATGGTCGGTACACCACCAGTTTTTCATGCAGTTGGCGCCATATATCTGCGGGCAGTTCTCTCTCCGTCACCCAAAGTATGGCCGCAAAGCGGCTTACATCCACATCTTCGAAACGATGAAACAGATGGATATTGTTCGGCAATGGTGTCGAGCGCGTCCACCAATCCATTGATGCTCGAACATCCGAACCGGCGGTTCGCTCGTCCACCAGCGCCACCGGTTCTTCATTCACCACATGCGCCGAAACACGGGTGATATTGATGTTGGGCGCTTCCACCTTCCAGCCCAGTTCTCGCCCCAGAATATCCACGGGAATGGTTTTTCCAACATCCGAGGCTGTCGTTAACACCGCTATCGCTTCCATTAATTCGGCCACATGCCTGGCCCAGGCATTGGCACCACCGATATGGCCGGAAAGCACCGGAATCACAAACTGGCCGACATCGTCGATCACCAGCACGCCGGGATCTTCATCCTTGGATTTTAGACAAGGTGCGATCAGACGCACCACAGCGCCAAGCGACACAAAGAAGATCACCTGATCGTATGCTGTGAAGATGTCCGGTATCTGCGCTCGCAGTGCCCCTTCATAAGGCTTGATTCTGTTGTTCAGCCCGGCAAATACACCGGCAAACTTCTGTGGGGTGATAATATCCGCCTGCGGCAGTTTCAATGCGAGTCTCGCTGCTTGCGCTGTGCCGTGTCTGGTGATCGCGACAAGAACGATATGTTCTCCGTTCCTGCCATTTGTATGGTGCATCATTTCGTCTGTGATCCATTTCCCGGTGTTAATGGCTGTTGTCGGCAGCCTCGAATCATCACTCCGCGCAGCCGATTTGGGTTGCGTACCAGCATCAGTGACAGATAGTTCACCTTGCTTCCCTTTAATGATGCCACATCGCGTACCGTCCGTTCTTCGGGGCTGCCGGCCTTTTCAACAAACACGGTGCTGGCCAGCAAGCTTCTTGCCCGCAACCATTCAACCAGATCATCCAGCAGTGGTTTCACTTTTAGCAACACCAAGGTGTCAAAATGGGGGAGCAGGGTATCCAGTTCATGCAGGCCGTAACCGGCAGGCACAACCGCCAGTGTGTCATCTGTTTCGGCCAGCGGCATGCCGGTATGTGCTGCTGCCGCGTTAAAAGAGGGTACACCCGCGATGACCTCTGTGGCAATTGCCGCATCCCGTTGTTTGACGAAGCGCGCCAGGTAGGTAAATGTCGAAAACGTACTGGCATCACCCTCAACCAGAAATACGACGTCGCGCCCCTCCTGCAGCACAGGTACAAGTCGTTCAGCAGCCCGGCTCCAGGCACGCGCCAACACCTTGGCGTCATGGGTCATCGGAAAAACCAGCTCCACGGCATCACCGGGCGTTGACAAACCTGCGCGTTTGGCGATGCCAAGCGCATGGCTTGCTCCGCCCTGACGCCGCACCGGATAACACCACAAAGCACCCGAATGCAGTGCATCCCAGGCCCGCCGGGTAATCAGTCCCGGATCGCCCGGCCCCAGGGATGCAGCCAGCAGTCTGCCTTTTTCCATATTCACGCGCTCATATCCGGCAGATGGTTTTTTGCGACCGAAACAATCCACACCGGATTCTCGGCCGCCATACGGTGCATATGCAGAATTGATCGACTCCGCGCCACCTGCAACTGCGTCACCTGCCACTGCAGGCCCAACAGTTTCAGCATTTCCACCGCCACTGCAAGATTCTCAATGGTAACAAAATTCATCACCAGATGACCGCCATTCTTCAAGCGCGACACAATCAGCCGGATCAACACATCCAGCTCACCGCCGGAGCCACCGATAAACACCGCATCAGGATTTGGCCATGTCTCCAGCCCCTGGGGAGCCCGTCCGTGCGCCAGTGTATAGTGATGGATGCCCATTCGGCTCTGATTGCTTTGGGCGATGGCAACATCTGTTTCATTTTTTTCAATGGCGTAGATCCATCCGTTCGGGCACAATCGAGCCGCTTCCAGGCCTACCGAGCCGGAGCCAGCGCCGATATCCCAGACGATGCTGTCAGCTTTTAGCTGCATCAGGGCCAGCGAAACGGCGCGCACCTCCCGTTTGGTAATCAACCCCTTTTCCGGTTTGCGCTGATGAAACAGTTCATCCGCAAGCCCGAACAGCACGGATTCCGGCGCAGTTCTTGTTCGTTCCAGTATCACCATGTTCAGGTCAGCGAATTGCCACTCGCACAATGCCGAAACAGGGATGCCGCTGATCAGTCGTTCATCTTCCTGCAGCAGACGCTCTGCCACCGTCATTTTGAAATCATCCGCCATGCCTTCGGCGACCAGCATGCGCGCAATACGTGCCGGTGAATTTTCCGGGCTGGTGAAAACAATGATCTTTTCGTAGCGCATGCAAGCGCTGAACAATGGATACAACCCGTGATCGCGACCTCGCCCTACTCTCCATTCGCCAGTATCTTTGCCGTGTACCGAGCAGATACAGGCATCGTGCCAACTGATTCCTGCGCGCGCGCAGGCCAGTTGCAAGGCGGAGATATTCGGGCGGATATCAAGCTTTGACAATCCGATATTCTTTTTCAGATAACTGGCAATGCCATGACACAGTGGATCGCCGGTTGCCAGCACCACTGTTTTTTTACCAGCTTGCAGTGCTGATTCGACCCAGGCCGGAACATCCTTCAAGCGTCCCGTGAGATCATACATGCGTGCCGCATCGTTCACAGTGCCCGCCAGACGCTCAAGCACGCGCCTGCCGCCGATCACCACTTCGGCCTGGTTCAAAAGCCGCACATGCTCCTCTGTCAGCCCTGCCGGACCATTATCCAGCACCCCCAAAACCGCTGCCTTGCCGTTCATTCCCGCGCTTGCTCCTGCCTGTTTCTGATCGCTGCCATGCTGTGACGCAGATCGGCCAGCGGACGACCGGCAAAATCGCAAACCATCACACGCAAATTGAATGTATCGGGATAACGCGTCCGCAGGGTATCAATGGTACGCCTGGCCAGCGCCTGATAAAAGGCATCACCCAACCCCAGTGCCTCCATGCGTTCGGCTGCAAAACGCGCCGTTTCAGCATGACGAATCTCCATGCAAACGTCCAAAGGTGCGCCGCAGTCAGCCGCAATCGTCGCCAGCAGCCCAGTATCCACCGCCTTGCGTCTGGCATGAGTGATGCTCTCACCCTGCGCCATTTTGGTCAGCTTGCCGACCATGCCGCCAATGATGACGTTACGAATTCGTTGTTGAACGCAGGCATCCAGTGCCGGACCAAGAAAATCGCCCATTTGCACGAAACAAGTCGGTGCCAGCTCCGGCAGGGCGGAAATCACAAACTTTTCTGTTCGTCCTCCCGTGGTCAGCACAACCGTATCCTGCCCCTGTCTGGCCGCTACCTCGATACCTTGCACCACCGAGGCGCGAAATGCCGCCGTAGAGTAAGGATGGACAATACCCGTGGTACCCAGAATCGAAATACCTCTGATAATGCCAAGGCGGTCATTCAAGGTTTTTTTCGCCATCTCCTCGCCACCAGGCACGGAAATGACGATTTCAATGCCGTTGCTGTGCAATAAATCGCCAGCTACCGCACGCACATTGTCCCTGATATTTCTACGTGGCACAGGATTAATGGCAGGTTCACCCACTTCCAGACCCAAGCCCGTCATGGTAATGGTGCCAACGCCATCGCCACCGGCAATCCACACTGTTCCTGCAACACCTTCAAGCAATCGCACATCGGCAGTCAGATGCGCGCCATTGGTGCAGTCCGGATCATCGCCAGCATCCTTGATGCATACCGCGTGCGCCGTGCCATGGCGAACCCATCCGTCATGAACGGTAAAGCGTACGTGTTGCCCGCCTGGTAACAGGGTTTCAACTTCACGCGGTACTTCGCCATGCACCAGTCCAAGCACTGCAGCACGCGCTGCCGCTGCCGCATTGGCCCCTGTGGTAAAGCCGGTACGGGTACCACGGGAATGCTGCCGCCTCATATGCCGACCAGTGCATCCGCTTTCATTGGTTTTGCCTACTCGCTTCAGCCAGTGCGAGCAAGGCGTGAATCGCGGATACAACAAGCGTTGATCCGCCCTTGCGACCACGGGTAATCACCCATGGCACAGCCATTAATTCAGCCAATGCATCCTTGGACGCGGCAGCCGAAACAAAGCCGACTGGCATTCCCACGACCAGTGCAGGACGAACGCCGTCCTCCTTAATGAGTCGGATCACTTCCAGCAGGGCAGTCGGTGCATTACCTATGCCGACAATCGCGCCCTCCAGCACCCCGAGTCGGTGTGCCTTACGCATGGCCTGAACAGCCCGCGTGGTTCCTTCCATCCTGGCATGTTCAATGACATCCAGATCAGAAATATAGTGACGGGTTTTCACACCAAAATGCGCCAGACGCGGTTTCGACAGGCCAACGCCAATCATTTCCACATCAACCACGATCGTTGCACCAGAAGTAATGGCCTCCAGTCCCGCCTGCATGGCGTCCGGGTGAAACTCAGTCAGTCCGTTAAATTCGAAGTCTGCCGTTGCGTGAATCATGCGTCGCACCAGCAGCCATTGCTCATCGGTATAGATGCCATGATCACCCGCCTCGGCATCAACGATGGCAAAAGAAGAATGTTCTATGTTCCGGCCAGCCTGGGTGATCTGTTCGGTAACGCTGTTTTGACTCATGCTGTTTCCTCAGTGATGGTGGTGCCCCGCACCGTGTTCTTCTGCAAGGAGGCGATATTTACATCCGTCACATTCCAGCATGTGCGGTTCATGCATATTCCGTTTCGCAGCCTGTTCCAAACGCTGATCCAGCAAATCATAAATATGGGGGGAAAATCCGATATACCGGGCAAGCCCGAAGGCAATCGAGGGGTACTGTCGTTGCAATCGCTCCACCTGCCGCATAATGCGTTTCATCAACACGCCGGTGTAGAGATAGTAAGGCAGCACAACGATCTGCTTCATGCCACATGCTACCTGACGTTGAACAACCGTTTCGATTTTCGGCGACGTAATACCGGTAAAAGCAATATCAACCATTTCATGTTCGGTTGCTTCAAACAGCCAGCGTGCCATTTTTGCGATTTCGCCATTGGCTGCCATATCCGATGATCCACGCCCCAGCAGTACGATACCTGTATTTTTGGCATCTGGCACATCAAGCGCATACATCGCCTTGCCCAGTTCTGTTTTCAGGGCCTTGAGTACCTTCACGTCGGCCCCCAGATGCCGGGTCAATACAAAGCTCACCGCCGGATGGCGATTGCGCGCCTCGGCAACGTGATGGGGGATCTCCATCTTTACATGACCGGCAGCGCCCAAAATCAGTGGCACAACAATCACGCGCGAGGCGTTCGCTGCTGCTCTATCCAGGCCCTCGTCGAGCAATACATTGGCAAATTCGATAAAGCAAACTTCAATACGATCATTTGGCCGACGTGTTCGCCATTGATCAGCAAACTGCTCGATCTCTTCATTGCCGCTCGGCTCACGTGAGCCATGGCCCACCAATAAAATTGTATCACTCATTGATCACAACCTGTTCTCCGCCTTGCGAAAGCGATGGGTAAATCCCGCATCGTAAAGCTTTGACTTTTTCAATACACGCCAGTTTCTCGCCCCCAGTGCCGGGCTGACCACAATCATTGCCTGCGAAACGATTTTTTCAGCCCTGCACTTTTCGTGGATATTGGCGATGGTACCTCGCACAATCTTCTCCTTCCCCGGCCAGGAAGCCTTTTGCACCACCAGTACCGGATCATTTTCAGTCCAACCGGCGGCAAGCAATGCCTCGCGCACTTTGTGCAACAGTGTGATTGAGAGAAACAGACAGAGCGTCGTTTTATGGCGCGCAAGATCGCATAGCGATTCGCCTGCCGGCATCGGCGTACGCCCCTCTACGCGGGTGAAAATCACCGTCTGCGTCACCTCCGGCAGTGTCATGCTCTCCGTTGCTGCTGCCATTGAGGCAAAAGCCGAAGAAATGCCAGGTACGACGGCGGATTCAATGCCCGCCGCATCCAAGGGTTGTATCATCTCGATCAGTGCGCCATACAACCCCGGATCACCCGTTTGCAAACGCACGACTGTTTCATGCCGTGATGCCTGGCTGATCAGCCAGGCGGTGATCTCTTCCAGCGTCATCCCCTTGGAATCAGCAATTTCGCATCCTTCAGATGCCCAAAGTGTACATGCCTCGGAAACCAGCGAGCCAGCATAAAGAATCGCCCCCGCTTCACGCAATAAACGCTGCGCTTTCACTGTGATCAGCTCCGGATCACCAGGGCCGGCACCCACAAACCAGACCTTAGCCACGTTTCCAGCCCCAGACCATGCCAATGAGCAGCGGTACCATCATGATCAGGAAGGATTGCCATTTGCGCCACAGTGTTGGTGGAACTGCCGCCGCGCTGCCGGGCAGGGAGAGGTGATAGGCTTTGCCATCAATCACGGTACGCAACTCAAATGCGTAGTGGGCCCCATCTGGTGGGCTGTAGCGCAGATCAATGAGACCGCCATTGGCTACGCCTTCGATATGCAGCACCGGTAGATGCGATTCACCATGCACCACATCCAGAGCAAAGGGTGCGCGCTTCACCGCTTGGCCATCCCTGGTGATCTGCATACGCCAGTCCAGCGGTGCGCGGTTCGCCTCGCCAACTGGTGGTTTGCCGGCCAGCCAATGCACCGCCACCGCATCAATATTTGCGGGAAACATCACCGCTGCCACTGAGGCCATGGCATCGCCATGCGCCAAGGCCGGCTGTGGTGAAGCAAGGTTGCCGATACTCACCACTAAAGTGATCATGGCCAATGCCCGCAAACGATGGCCGCTGAGAAAGCCTGCAGCCAGCAGTAAACAGCCCAGTAGCAGATCGTTGGCATACTTCACCAGCGGTGTTTGCACGGTGAAATCGACCACTTCTTGATGCATCGGATGAATGATATGTTGTACCGTGATGCGGTAGCGCCCTTCATCGGCAAACTGCTGATCCAGCCGCACGATGCCGTCATCACTATGCACGGACAACTCCAGCACCCTGCCTGGTCGCTGATACTCGACAAAAAACAGTGGAAATTTCGATTCCAGTTTTTCAATGGTGACGTGAAAGTCGCCCGCATTGCCCATATCAGTGGTAAAGCGCGCCATTTCATGCGCCACAGGAGAGGCTGGTGCCCAGTGTTCGCCGGGTGCCTGATAGGCGTTGTAATAACGCACAAAGCCAAAGGCTGTGGCGATCAACAACCCTGCCAGTAGCAGTGGCAACAGTCTCTTTGCCTGCATCATGATGAAGGAATGCATCAGTGGCACTGCACGATGGTTAGCGCGTGCCGAACCGGATGGACACCATCGTGAATATCCGGGGTGGATGCAAAAAAGATGGTGAATAGCACCAGTGGCACCCAGCTTAGCCACAATAGCCGCTCTGCCCAGACTGCAATGCCTGCCTTGCTACGCTCGCTTGCCGCCTGTTCTTTCATGGTGATGGTATTGGTCATCATTTACTCCCTGGTTATCATATTCAATGCCCTGTTGGGCCTTGATACCTTGTTGGCAAACACATGGTGTGTCATGTGCCTGCCGGTGGCGGTATCGGCCACCGCCATGGCTGTGGAGGTGGTGCCCTGATCCGGTCTTGTTATTGCTTGGATAATCATGATTCAGGTGTTGGAAATTCCACAAAAGCGATTCTGAAGGGGAGGAGGAACACCGCTCTCATCCATGCATGGCATGTTACGGTACAACACCAATCGCTTGAACCTTTCCATGCCTGTGCCGGATCAGCGATTACCTGCCCTTATCCTAAATAGCTCACCAGCCTCCGACCAGGATACTGGATGAAACACACCAAGACTACTGAACAAAGCACATAAAAAAAGGCCTACAATGCAGGCCTTTTGGAGTGACTGGCTGGGGGACAAGGATTCGAACCTTGGTTGACGGAGTCAGAGTCCGTAGTCCTGCCGCTAGACGATCCCCCACCGGGGTGGCGAATGGTAGCGTTCAGTGTATTTCCGTCAAGCGCCATCGACGTTTGGCGGGTTGTTATTTGATAATGATTATCATTATCTTTATTGTTCGCCTCATGTCCTTGCGAATGACCCCCCAGCGACATGCTGTACTGACATTGATCAATCGCTCTGCCAGACACTGGGATGCTGAAGCGATCTCTCAGGCGTTACAGGAAAACAATCAGCGCATTGGTATTGCCACGATTTATCGAACCTTGTCGGTACTTGAGGAAGCAGGGCTGATTGCTGCCGTTGTTATTGGTCAGCGCAAACATTACGAGCGCATCGATAAACCTCATCATGACCATATGGTATGTGAATCTTGCGGTCGTATTGAAGAGTTTTTTCATCAGGATATTGAAACCCTGCAACATGATATTGCAAAACACCATGGTTTTTGTATGCAGGGGCATTCACTGGTTATTTTCGGCCTTTGCCGTCGATGCCAGTAATATGTTAGGAGCTTCATCATGCTTTCCTCACTAGCGATTGTTTTTCGGGAAATGCTCGAAATGGCAATGATCGTCGGTATCTTGCTGGCTGCGACAGCCACCGCTACCCATAGCCGGCGCTGGATTTATACCGGCATGGGCCTCGGTTTTGCCGGCGCTACATTGCTTGGCATTTTCATGGAAGAAATGGAAGCTGCCTTTGAAGGCACTGGAGAGTTTTTATTCAATGCTGTCATTCTGACGCTGGCTTCTTCCCTGCTGGCCTGGACGGTGATCTGGATGAGTAAACAAGGACGTGATATTGCCGTGCATGTGCGCCAAACAGGCCAACGTTATACCACTGGTGATATTTCCGGGATTGCTTTATTGCTGATCACTTTCAGCGCTGTGATTCGCGAAGGATCAGAGGCGGTGTTTTTCCTTTTCGGCGCCTGGCAGATTGGTAATCATGATGGCCGCGATATGTTGCTCGGTGGTATACTTGGTCTGTTGCTTGGTGTTGGCCTGGGTTACGCCATGTACCGTGGCTTGTTAAAGCTTCCCTTGCATCGAGTGTTTCAGGTGTTGGCCTGGCTGCTGACCCTGCTCGCTGCCGGTATGGCTTCACAGGCATGCTGGAACCTGGTCATGATCGATTGGCTGCCGCCGATTGTTGATCCCCTGTGGGATTCTTCCTTTTTGCTTTCGCAGGATGGCATCGCAGGTGAGCTGTTACACGTGCTAATGGGCTATGACGAACGCCCAAGCGCCTTGCAAGTGATTGTGTTCTTTAGCGTTCTTGGCGGTATGTTTTACCTCAAACAGCAAGTGGAGCATCATGCAAAGCGGCGCCCTGTCACTTCGATGCCTGAAAAAAATTTCTGACACGTCGGGTAAAGTCTGAAGTGGTTTTCCCTCTTCGGACAGATTCACGGTGGCGCTAAGGTATGCTCATCTGCGAATTTCTGATGAGAAAGGAGTAGCAAGATGAGCAAAAAGAGAAGGAACCACAAGCCGAGCTTCAAGGCGAAGGTAGCACTGGCGGCGATTCGCGGAGATCAAACAATCAGCGAAATTGCGAGTCAGTATGGGATCCATCCGAACCAGGTGAGCAGCTGAAAGAAGACCGCTCTGAACAACCTGGAAACACGGTTTGCCGGCAATCATTCGGCGTTTGATCCGGATACGGAAAAAAGATTAAGGATCTGCATGAGAAGATTGACGAGCTGACGGTGGAGCGCGATTTTTTCGAGCAAGCGCTCTCTCGCGTCCGTTGATAGAGCGCAAGGACATGGTGAGCAAGGTCTCTGAACTTTCCATTGCCCGGCAGTGCCGGTTGCTGAACGTGCCGCGTTCGAGCTTCTATTACCAACCTGCGCCGATTCCGGCCGAAGAGCTTGCATTGATGCGCCTGATCGACGCCTGTCATATGGAGCACCCGTACTACGGCAGCCGTCGCATCAAGGGCTGGCTGCTAGGGCAATCGTCACGAGAAATAGCGGGATTGAGTCAAATATACAACCTGTTGGCGGCGAATAGCAGCGCTATTTAACAAAAACAGGGCGAATATTTGGCCAAAGCATGGTTGTTATCCGGAGGCATTTACCACACAGGGCGCGCGTTGGAGTCAGGCATTCGTCTACGCGGCATCGAGTGTGAGTTCATCATCGTCCGCTATCGCCGGCAAGGATATAGCCTGCACGTATTTCGTTCCTGAATTCTTGTGCTACAACTCGGCGTACAACCGGGTGATTCTATCCATCAGTTCAAGAATCCTATCTGATGCTTCGGAGACCATCAGAGGGCGAGCATAGACCGGATCCGGCAGCTTGTTGATGGCCGTAAAAGCATGCCACTGCCCTTCAACCAGCGCTAACAGGTCTTTAATCTCCCTGGTATTTTCCTCAGAGTTTTTCAAAAACTCCAGGGCATCGGCGAACTCTTCTTCGGCTTTTGTCTTTTCCGCTTGCAAGTGGTCATCTTCCACACCCCAGACTTTCTCCATATAATAGCCCGCCACACGCTGTGAGAGCATGCGTTGGCGACCGGCGATATTTACCAACCGACCCTGGTTGTTGCCACTGATACTCTCTAGCTTCCGGACAAAAGCATGAGCGGCCATGAGCATCTCGTCGGCGCTATCGCGCAGCTCGTGTGCCCGGTTGGGTGTGGGGGTACGATCCAGTAACTGCCGGATAGGTTCCCAGTGCTTGCGAATTTTTGCCAGAAAGTCTTTGCTCAAATCGTTATCGACGCCGCGAATGTGTTGTAGCTGCCGCAATTGCCGCTCGAACAACTTGCGCGTTTCATCAAGTTGCTGCCGGGTCACTTCGGGTTGAACATCCAGGCCCAGCATGCAGTAAAGTTTGACCATGCGTTGCGAAAGCATGCGTTGACGGCCCGCAATATTAATGGCATCAGGCAGGCTGAGTACGGCTTCGTCGGCTGTGGCAACACCAGTGGAGGCAAACATCGGTGATGGCAGTAAAAGAATTGCGGGCAGCAGAACATATGCCCGTAGAACGGCGATGGCGCGCATATCGCTATCCTCCTCTTGAGGTGAAATGATCGAAAAACCCTGCGTGCTAGGAGTCTGTCGGCTTTATCAATCGTCACGAGAAATAGCGGGATTGAGCCAGATATACGATCTGTTGGCGGTAAATAGCAGCGCCATTCAACAAAGACAGGGCGAAGATTCGGCCAAAATCCGACAGACCCCCAAGGTGCCAACTTAAAACTTGCCAAATGGAATGTCAAACAGCTCTTAAAACAAACGCACAGAAAAGCCGTATGACTGGAGATGTTCAACCGTTTGCTGCATAAGCGCTTCGGGAAGAGGCGATAAAAATTTCGCGACTGGTTGTTGCGATGGACGGGCCAGGCCGTAAATCAGCACGCCTCGCAGCGGGATATGTTCACGCTGAATGCGTTGGAGCAATTGCAGCCAGTTGGCGAGCCGCTTTTCGGTATGATGACGTTGGTCGGCAAACAGGCAGCTTTGAATCCATAACGGGCAACAATCGGCAGCTTGTCGAAGACGACTGATCACCTGTTCAGGCGACATGCGCACACCGTTGATGTGCTGCATATCATCAGAGCATCCGGCATCAATCTTGAACCAGGTTTCCCCATGGTGAGCTGCCATGTGCCGCAGACCCGCCTGCACATGGGTTTTGCCGATATAGGAACCATTGGTAATCAGACGCAACGGCAGCGGCGAAGTCAGCATTTGCTGACTCACTGCTATCACAGCCTCCACCACGGCCGCAAATTGCGGGCTGCTGGTAGGCTCGCCGTCACCGGAAATGGCAATATCGCAGAGACGACGCTGGCCCTCTGGCACCCGTTGTTGCATGAAATCACCATATAACACGGCCTGTAATAACTGTTGCAGTTCCTGCCTAAGCCATGCAATATCAATGAGCGGCGCGTGACCTCGTTGCAAACCCGGTACCTGACAATACACACACTGCCAGTTGCAGCGGCGGTTGGGGTTAAGGTTAATGCCAATGGATACCCCGCCAGCCCGCCGTGATACCACCGGGTAAACATAGCGCATCCTTGCACTGTTGCGATCATGATCGCTGACTGAAAGCAGTGTTGCCTTCACCATCAGTCCAGCAGGCAAGCTACGGCAGCGGCAAGATCAGGGTAAACCTCAAGACCGGGGCACAAGGCGCGCGCTTCTTTGGCAACCGCTGTTGCATCTGTATAGCCACTTTCCACCAGGATCGGGCGAACACCGGCAGCCAGCGCCGCCTGCACATCCCGTAGTGAATCACCAATCATCACGGCCTGTTCAGCTCGTACGCAGCATGCATGCAGAGCCTGTTTTACCAGCCCCGGCCTGGGTTTGCGACAATCGCAGTTTGCCGCCGGCGCATGCGGGCAATAAGCTGTGTGCTGAAGGGCACCACCGGCACTGCTTATTGCCCGCAGCATTTTATCATGAATGGCCGTAAAGGTTACCGCATCCAGCATGCCGCGGCCACGCGCTGACTGATTGCTGACGACGGCAATAGCTATGCCAGCCTGATGCAAACGCGCGATAGCCTCAAGACTGCCGGGAATCGGCTGCCATTGCTCAGGGGTGAGAATATAATTGGGGGAATCGGCATTGATCACACCGTCACGGTCAAGCAATACCGCTTGTGGCATGTTTCTTCCCTTATTGGTGTATGTTGTGGTACAAATAGCGCGTTCCTCTGTTGTTTTTTCTTTAATCCACCGTTTGGGCTGTCAGCGTATGCAAGCCCATACAGCCCCAGCGCATGCATTGCGGGCACTGCCAGCGCAATTCAGCGATGCGCACGCCGCAGTACTGACAGCTGAAACGTTTTAAGGACTGCCGCCATGTTTGTGCATATTGTTGCAGGGGTTCGTCAGGGCCAAATATCGCTGTCAGGCGTAATGCCTCACCGAGATTGGACGGCTGCCATGCCAGTTGTTCGCGCAATTGTTTTGCAGCGGCAAGTCCTTGATGTTCCGCACACAATTCCAGCCAGCTCAAGGCCAGTTCGCTTTGCCGGGTCAACCTCCATTGTTCCAGGAAAAAGCCTTTCTGTTTGTCTGCCAGTTCCGGTAACAGCAGAAATAGCCATTCGGGTAATTGTTTGGCCATGCTTTCCAGCGCTGCTGCGAGTTCCTGTTGCTGTTCGCACAAGCGAATATTCAACATATGAGCATGCACACAACCGCTATCCCTGCGTAATGCTTCGCTCTGCCATGCTCTTGCCTGTTCCACCTGTTGTGCCTGAAGTGCTTCTTCAGCCATGGCTGCCAGCAGATAGGCGTGGTGAAGTGATGCTGATTGCTGGCTTAAGCGGGAAATGCGTTGCAACAAATCAATCGCCTGTTGCCATTCGTGGCTTTGTTCATGAATACTCAACAGGCCCTGCAAGGAAGGCAAATGGTCACTACGCACCTGAAGTACTTTGTGGTAGTGACGGATGGCACGATCAATCAGACCGCCTTTATGAAAATCGGTTGCCAGGGCAAATTGAGCCTGCACATATAACTCAGGGTCAACATTCGGGCGCGCCAGAATATTCTGGTGAATACGCACCGCCCGGCCAAATTCACCTCTGCTGCGGAACATTTCGCCAAGAAACATATAGACTTCGGTGGTTTCTGAACGTAGCCGGGCAACTTTGACGACTTCCTGCAAGGCCAAATCCGGCTCGTCGGCGAGCATGAAATTCAAGCCTCTGAGTAATGGCTGAATACGCTCATCTTCCTGTTGCTGATGGTTTTCATCATTTTTTTCCAGCTGATACCAATACAGAACCGACAGCACGACCAGTATGGCAAGCAGTACGGAAACCAGCAACGAAATCAAAGATCGTCCTGTAGCGGCATGGTACGAAGATTATCAAGTTCCTGCTGCAAACAGGCATTTTCCCGACGTAAGCGGGCAATTTCGCGCTTGTGCTTATGTCGGGAAAAACTCAGTGCGATGACACCGCCGAGAAAACCAATGGCAAAAGCGACAAACACAGGCACATAAAGCGGCATGGGGGAAGAGTCAAAAGAGAGAAAGTGAAGCTCAACCTGCTGACGATTAGCCAACGAAAAAAAGACAGCCAGCACGCTCAGCAGCAATACCAGCAACAGATTGCTGATATTGCTGCCAAGCCTTGTCGCAGATTTTGCGGGCACCTCAGGCCGCGTGACAGAGGAATACCCGTCAGGCATCTACGCGTTCGCGCATTTCCTTGCCTGGTTTGAAATGCGGCATGTGTTTTGCCGGAACCATTACGGTTTCGCCGGTTTTTGGATTCCGGCCACGCCGCGCCCGCCGTGCCTTGGTTGAAAAACTGCCAAAACCGCGCAGTTCAACGCGTTTTCCCTTGGCTAACTCAGCAATAATGGCCTCCAGCACTGTGTTGACGACTACATCAATCTCTTCTTGCTCGAAACCGTGATGTTTATCAGTCAGAACAGCAATCAACTCGGATTTTGTCATTGTCATTTCCCCCGCGCTGAGAATATGTTAACAGGCACACACCTGCCGTTGCCAGCAGACTCCTAGGAGTCTGTCGGACTTTGGCAATCGTCACGAGAAATAGCGGGATTGAGTCAAATATACGACCTGTTGGCGGCGAATAGCAGCGCTATTTAACAAAAACAGGGCGAAGATTTGGCCAATAGCCGCTTTTTCGTAGTAGATTGATCAAAGTCCGACAGACTCCTAGCGATATGCTTAATCGTTACCGCGTGACAGCAATTTTTTCTGCAACTCCACAGCCAGTGGCGAAGGACTTTCGTCACGGTTGCTTTTTTGCGTGTACTGACGCACGGCATCGCGCTCCTGATCGCGCAGCAACTGACGAACAGACAGTTCAATTTGCCGACGGCGGCGATTCACATCAATAATCTTCGCCTCGATTTCGTCGCCTTCCTTGACTTCCATATCACGCGGCAATTCCCGTTTGGCCAGTCGCGCCTGAATATTATTGGCCAGCGTCACCAGCAGCGCACCGCCAACATCTTTGCTGACCACGCCTTTTACAGGTACGCCTCGTTTTGCTTCACGAAGAAAAACATCAAACGGATCCTCGCTGGTCTGCTTCAGGCCCAGTGAAATACGCTGCTGTTCAGCATCCACGCCCAACACAACAACTTCCACTTCCTGCCCTTTGTGAAAGTTTTTGATCGCTTCCTCACCACGCTCAGACCATGAAATATTGGCCAGATGAACCAGACCATCCATGCCCTCAGCCAGACCGACAAAAAAGCCAAAGGATTTGATGTTGCGGATTTTACCCGTCACCCGGCTGCCCACCGGATGTTCGGCCAGCCAGCTTTCCCATGGATTATCCGCCACCTCTTTCAACGACAAACGAATGCGGCGGGCTTCCGGTTGTATCTCGAGAATCGCCACATCGACCACATCGCCTTCAGCCAACACCTCTGTTGGTTTTACATCCTTGCGCAGCCAGCTCATTTCGGATTTGTGAATCAGCCCTTCAACGCCGGGCTCCAGTTCCACTACAGCGCCAAAATCAAGCAATTTGAGTACCGTTCCAGTCACCCGCATATTCTCTTCATAGGTGTTGGTCACCCGCAGCCAGGGGTCTTCCTGCAGGCTGCGCATGGACACAGAGACCTTGGCATTTTCCGGGTCCATCTTGGTGATTTCAACATTGACACTTTGACCGATGCTCAATACTTCAGAAGGGTGATTGATCCGTCGCCAGGAAATATCACCGATATGCAACAATGCATCCAGTCCGCCAACATCAACAAAAGCGCCAAAATCAACCATGCGGCGAACGGTTGCGGTAATTTTGTCGCCGATCTGATGGGAATTAAAAAACGCTTCACGCAGGCGCTGCTGCGCAGCCAGCATGGGCCGTTTGCGTGAAACAACAATATTATCCGGCTTGCGACTGACCTCTAACACCGCACATGTACAGCGTGTGCCAACCAGATTGCCCGCGGATCTCGGATTAGGATCGCATTCCGAGCCGGGCATGAAAGCCATCAGGCCACCAAGATCAACACGGAACCCACCTTTAACTTCAGCCGTAATGGTGCACTCTACCGTCTGCTGATTTTCATAGGCGCTGGTCAGCTGCGTCCACAACTGCTGACGTTGTGCTGCCAGCGCCGACAACAACAAGCCATCGCGATCATTTTCACCAATGACCATGGCTTCGATTTCATCACCAATGGCCGGAAGTTCGCGACCCATGCGGGGAAATTCCGAGGCATCAATCATCCCTTCAACTTTGGCTCCGACGTCCAGCACCACCGCGTCCGAATTTGCACTGACTACCGTTCCACGCACAGTCGTGCCCTTATGAAGATCAGTTTCCTGCTCCAGGGATGCAGCAAACAGCGCTGCAAAATTCTCTTCCTCGGGAAGCTGTTGCTCTTCGTTCATATTGTTGTTGTCCACCTGTATAAAAAATCGATGCGCCCGATGCCGTTCACATCACCGTAACCCTGCTGGCAAGTTCGCCGCTTAATGTGCCAAACCACGCCGCTGCAATACACGCAGCATGCGATCCAGTACTTCATCCGGACGCATGGTGGTCGAATCAATGACAATCGCATCGTTTGCCCGTTGCAGCGGTGCGTGTTGCCGCTTGCTGTCCCGCGTATCG
This sequence comes from Mariprofundaceae bacterium, assembly GCA_015488125.1. Classification (GTDB taxonomy): domain Bacteria; phylum Pseudomonadota; class Zetaproteobacteria; order Mariprofundales; family Mariprofundaceae; genus AB-137-C09. Next base: position 8,953 of record WFOJ01000159.1, on the reverse strand, counting down.
CGTGCTGTCATATCCTTCACCAGATCGTCCATACTGCGTTGCCGCCGCTGTTGTTCATCAAGCTGCAACCAGCGTCGCCTGGCGCGCTCCCGCAACGACGCCGTCAGAAAAAATTTAACATGCGCCTGAGGTAACACGACTGTGCCAATATCACGACCATCCATCACGCACCCCTGTTTTGCCAGCTGCTGTTGCACATCCAGTAAAAGGCGGCGAACAGCAGGCAGGGCAGCGACTTTCGATGCAGCAAGGCCGACATCCTCACCACGCAGCGTTGAAGTGCAATCTTTGGCATCAAAAAACACACCTTCGCTGCGCCATTGCATTCGAGGCAATGCCTTCTCAAGTACGTTCAGGACGGCATATTCATCATCCACAGCTACCGCCTGTTGCAAGCATTGCCAGGCCGCAAAACGGTACAACAAACCGGTATCCAGCACCGGCAAACCCAGGGCTGCTGCAAGCTGACTGGCCATGGTGCCCTTGCCCGACCCGGCAGGGCCATCAATGGCAATCTGCAAGCCTTCGATCAACGGTTTCATGGTGCAGCTTCCGGCATGGCCACATTCATGCCCACAGCCTGCGCCAGCGGCACGAAAGCCGGAAATGAGGTGGCAATGGCGGCTGCATGGGTAATGGTGATGGGCTGCTCGGCACACTGGGCGGCAATGGCCATGGCCATGGCGATACGATGATCACCCTGGGCATCCACGGTGACACCGCCTTTTAATCGTTCTTTCCCCCGAATGCGCACGCCATCAGGGCGTTCCTCAATATCTGCGCCAGCGGCTCTGAGTGCGTTAACCATGCAGGCAATGCGATCCGATTCCTTGACTCGCAGCTCTTCTGCGCCTTGCAGGATGAATTCGCCGTCAGCCAGCGCTGCTGCCACAAACAACACGGGAAATTCATCAATCGCATCCGGTACGTCCGCCGGGTCAACGGTAATCCCCTGCAGGCGGCTCGCAGTAACGCGCATATCCGCCACTGTTTCGCTACCCACATCGGCGGCAGGTGAGAGTGTGATATCCGCCTGCATGGCCTGTAAAATGCGCCGCCAGCCATCGCGCCGGGGGTTGGTGCCCACAGCCGTTAATTGCACAGATGAACCGCTTACCAGCGAAGCGGCAACGGCAAAAAATGCTGCCGACGAGGGATCTGCCGGAATATGCACGACATCCTGGGGCGCCGTAAGGTGACCACAGGGTTGCAGCACAATATCGTCGCCATCCCGCTGCACGGCTTGACCAAACAACGGCAGCATGCGTTCGGTGTGATCGCGGGTAGGGCGCGGCTCGCGCACCCGCGTTTCACCATTAGCATAAAGCCCGGCCAGCAAAATGCAGGATTTCACCTGGGCGCTGGCAACATGCATCTCGTGGCGCATGCCCTGCAAGCTGCTGCCGCGAATAGCCAACGGCAAATAATTGCCACCGTCGCGACCATCAATATGCGCGCCCATGGCACGCAGCGGTGCGACAATACGCATCATGGGCCGCCGATGCAGGGAAGCATCGCCAACCAGTACGCTATGAAAGTCCTGCGCGGCAAGAATGCCGCTGATCAGGCGTGCCGCCGTACCGGCGTTGCCCGCATCCAGCACCCGCTCAGGCTCACGCAGACCATGTAATCCCACGCCATGCACGCGCAGCGATGTTTTTTGGGGGTTGAGAAACTCAATCGTCACACCCATGGATTGAAACATGCTGGCGGTGGATAAATTATCTTCACCGGCAAGAAAGCCCTGAATCTCTGTTACGCCTTCTGCCAGTGCTGCCAGCATGATGCTGCGGTGAGACATGGATTTATCACCAGATACCGTGACCCTGCCTTGCAGCCCCTGCCTTGCAGGCCCTGCTACAAGCGTACCTCCGCTATTCAATATTGCCTCCCAACCCCAGATCCTGAAGTTTCATCGGATGATCAAACCAGTTGCTATCGACCTTAACCCACAAACGCAAATCGACCGGTCTTCCCAGTAAGGTTTGCAAGCCTTTTCTGGCAGCGCTGCCAATGCGTTTCATGCCTGCTCCGCGTTTGCCAATCAGCATGGGTTTGTGGCTCTCGCTGCCAACAAGGATCACCGCTTCGATATGCAGGCGACCATCATCGTCCTCTGTAAAGGATTCGACGTCAACGGCTGTTTGGAACGGAATTTCCTGATGCATGGCAAGAAACACCTGTTCCCGCACATATTCTGCTGCCAGTTGGCGCTGGCTTTGATCGGTAAACCACTCTGCATCGTAAACAGCTTCACCTTCCGGTAGCCATTGTTCCAGCGTTTTCAACAGGCCATCAAGCTGCGTTCCCTTGCGGGCCGACAAGGGAATCCATGCCTTGGCCTCAGGATCAAGCGCCTGCACGGCCTGCAATCGCGGCAACAGCAGCGATTTCTCGATTTTATCCACCTTGTTAAGGATGTGTACACGCGGCTGACGGAGATGATTTTCGGCAAAACGTTCGATCAACTGGCTGGTCATGGTATCCAGCGGACGACTGGCATCCTGCATGATTGCCAGCACATCGGCTTCCTCGGCAGCGGCATAGGCGACACGCACCATATTGCGATTCAGTTGTTGCCGCCCCCTGTGAATGCCGGGGGTATCCACAAACACCATTTGCGCACGATCCGTCGTGTAAATGCCAAGAATGCGATGGCGCGTGGTTTGGGGCTTGGGGGTAACAATGGCCACGCGCGCCCCGATGATCCGGTTCATCAGGGTGGATTTGCCCACATTGGGACGCCCCAGCAAGGCAATCGTACCATAACGATGGATGCTCATTTTATGACTCCCAGGGCTTGAATGGCTGCCCGTGCCGCTTCGCTTTCCGCCTGTTTTTTTCGTTGACCGCAACCTTCGCCTGCCAGTTTCCCGGCAACTTCGCAGCGCGCCAGAAAACGCTGCTGATGCTGCACGCCCCGATCGATGACAGTGTAGCGGGGAAGGCCGTAGCCATGACCTTGCGTCCATTCCTGCAAACGGCTTTTGGCATCGACGGCATCCAACTCGCTGACATCGCTCAATAAGGGTTGCCATTCGCGTAATATGAGTTGACGCGCCATGTCAAAGCCACCGGATTTGAATACCGCACCGATCACGGCTTCCACGGCATTGGCGGCAATTGACGGTGATTTGAGTTTTCCCTGTCGATCACGTTCGCCATCACCAACGCTGACCAGCGCTGCCAATTGCCATTCCCTGGCGATGCGCAGCAGGCTTTCGCGGCGCACCAGATGCGCACGCAAACGGGACAACCGTCCTTCCGCTTCATGGGGGAAATGCCCGTGCAAATATTCCGCGATCACCAGGCCTAGCACCGCATCGCCGAGAAATTCAAGGCGTTCCATATGCTGCTTTGCACCAGAAGAGCAATGCGTCAGGGCGCGCCTTAGTAATTGTTCGTCAACGCCCTGCAATTGCAACCGTTGTTGGAGTCGATGCATGCTCAGGGTGTTTTTGCCTGAATATCAAAATCAAGATCAACCCGTGCCTGATGGCGCAGTTTATCCATACCGGTTAACTGTACAGGATCGTAGTCCGAGTTGGGATTAACGCCCCGCACCGGGCCCATCAGCCAGACAATGGTATGGTAATGGGTGCGAATATCAACATGCCCGAAACCGGCGTCGATCGTCAGATTGTCATAAAACGCCTGTGGCAGTTCGCCTGGCTGAATATTCTGTGTCTGCAGCAAAACGGGAAGTCGGGCGCGGATTTTCAGTTCGGATTCTTCAGCCATTTCCCTGGCGATCAATTCAAAGGTCGATTGCACCTTCATTTTGGTGTAATAGACGGGAAACATTTTGAAGCCGACGGTTGCCGCACCGCCCAGTACGAGCAGAATTACCAGTAATTTGAAAGTGGACATGCCACGTTCACCCACGTTCATCAAAGCCAACCTCCGAAAATATCAATGCAGTATTGTGCCTATGCGCGCAAAGCGCGGCCAGGATTCCACAGCGTCCCACGACCACCAGATGATCGCTGCCTTACCAACCAGGTATTTCTGCGGCACAAAGCCCCAGAAACGGGAGTCGCGAGAATTATTCCGGTTATCGCCAAGCACCATATAATGACCGGCAGGCACCGTCCACTCGCCATCTTTCAGACTACGATCGCCATTGCGTAATACATGATGGCGGACATCGAACAATTGCTCGCTGTATTCCGTGGAAATCACCGACTGGCCATTGCCCAGGTGATAGCTGCGGACGCCAATTTTCTGGAGAGGCATTTCCTTGCCATTGACCCACAAATGATTGTAGCGATACACGATATGATCGCCGGGAATACCCACCACGCGCTTGATATAATCCTTGCTGCGGTCTTCCGGATAATCGAAGACGACAATATCGCCGCGTTTGGCTGGCGAAGGAACAAGCTGAACATCGGTAAAGGGGATGCGCAGGCCGTAAGAGTAACGCAAAACAAACAGATAGTCACCAACTTCCAGCGTTGGCACCATGCTGGAAGACGGAATCTTGAAGGGCGCGACAATGAAGCTGCGAATCACAAAAGCAAGCAGGCCGATCACAATCAGGCTTTCCAGCCATTCCCGCCAGACGGGTTTTTCCTGTATGCTTGTCTTCATGTTAATTTCCCTCTCCCAGTTTTAGCACGGCCAGAAATGCCTCCTGCGGCACTTCCACGCTGCCAATGGATTTCATGCGCTTTTTGCCGGCTTTCTGCTTTTCCAGCAGTTTTCGTTTGCGCGTAATATCGCCACCATAACATTTGGCGGTGACGTTTTTACGCACTGCCTTGACGGTTTCACGGGCCAGAATACGGCCACCGATCGCCGCCTGCAATGGCACATCGAACTGCTGCCGGGGAATCAGCTGGCGCAGTTTTTTCACCAGTTCGCGTCCTCGCGTTTCGGCAATCGAGCGGTGGACAATCAACGACAAGGCATCGACAGCCTCACCGTGTACCAGCACATCCATCTTGACCACGTGTTCGTCACGAAAGCCGGAAAGCTCATAATCCATGGAAGCGTAACCGCGTGATACGGATTTCAGGCGATCGTAAAAATCAATCACCATTTCCGCCAGTGGCAACTGGTAACTGAGCATGACGCGGCCCTGACCGATAAACTTCATGTCCTGCTGCACACCCCGGCGATCCTGGCACAGCTTCATCATGGTGCCGACAAATTCTTCCGGCATAAAAATATTGGCAATCACTACAGGTTCTTCAATACGTGCGATATTCTGCGGTTCGGGGAACTCACTGGGGTTGGAAATCTCCTTCATGGTGCCATCCGTCATATGCACGCGATAGACCACCGATGGCGCGGTGGTGATCAAATCAAGATTGTATTCGCGCTCTAGCCGCTCCTGCACAATTTCCATATGCAGCATACCGAGAAAGCCACAGCGAAAGCCAAGGCCGAGAGCCATGGAACTCTCCGGCTCAAAGGTAAAGGCAGGATCGTTGAGGTTGAGCTTCTCCAGCGCATCGCGAAGTTCTGCGTAATCAGCGGAATCCACCGGGTAGAGACCAGCAAAAACCATGGCTCTGGGTTCGCGGAAACCGGGTAAGGGTGAGGATGCAGGCTGGCGCTCAAGCGTCACCGTATCACCCACCCTGAGGGCCGAGAGTTGCTTGATGCCGCAAACCATAAAGCCAACCTGCCCCGATGGCAGCGCAGGCAGCGATTGCGCCTGTGGCAGGAAAACGCCCAGATCATTCACTTCATAACTCAGTTTTGAGGACATCAGGCGAATCTTGTCCCGCTGGCGCAATACCCCATCAAAGATGCGCAGCAAGGCGACAGCGCCAACATAGGAATCAAACCATGAATCAACAATCAGTGCCCGCAATGGCGCATCGTCGCGGGCGGTTGGCGCAGGAATACGCTGAACAATAGCTTCAAGCACCTCGGCAATGCCTTCCCCGGTTTTGGCGGAAACGGCGATGGCATCGTCTGCATCCAGGCCGATGACTTCTTCAATCTGCCGTCTGGCTTCTGCCACATCAGCGCTGGGTAAGTCAATCTTGTTGATCACCGGGATGATTTCCAGATCCTGTTCCAGTGCCAGATACACATTGGCCAGCGTTTGCGCTTCCACGCCCTGAGTGGCATCCACAATCAGCAAAGCTCCCTCGCAGGCATGGAGCGAGCGTGATACTTCGTAGGTGAAATCCACATGGCCGGGGGTGTCGATCAGGTTCAGGGTATAGGTGTGCCCATCAGCAGCAGGGTAGCGCAGGCTTGCCGTTTGCGCCTTGATGGTGATGCCGCGTTCCTGCTCAAGATCCATGGAATCCAGCAACTGCTTTTTCATTTGCCGCTCAGAGACAGCCTCAGTCACTTCGATCAGGCGATCAGCCAGCGTTGATTTTCCGTGATCAATATGGGCGATGATGGAAAAATTCCGGATATATTGCTGAATAGGGGGCGAATGTTGATCAGTCATGGCGCGCGGCAGTGTAACGGCAAGACGGGCGGAAAGAAACAAGCCAGCCTAAATCGTTGATAAATGTCCCAGACGTTCTTCCAGCCAGCCTTCGATCAGTCGCCGGATATGTGCCAGGCCCTGTTCGCTCTCAGCTTCAAAGCGGGCAACCAGCACCGGCTGCGTATGCGAGGCGCGAAGCAGGCCCCAGCTACCGTCATCAAGTATGATGCGCACGCCATCGAGCATGGACACCGTATAACCCTGTTGCGAAAACCATTGCCGGGCTTCTTCTTCCAGCATGAATTTTTTTGATTCATCGCAAGGGTAGCGCAGCTCAGGGGTGTTATAAACAGGAGGCACGTCATCCAGCAGGCCAGAGAGGGGCTGATGTTGTTGCGCCAGCACCTGCAACAAACGGGCACCAGCGTAAACAGCATCGTCATAACCAAAAAAACGATCCGCATAAAAAATATGCCCCGTCAGTTCGCCGCCAAGCAAAGCGCCAGTCTGACGCATGGCCGCCTTGATCAGGGCATGTCCCGTGGCATGCATGGCGGCAATACCGCCTGCTGCCTCAATGCCCTCATACAGGCGCCGCGAGCTTTTGCTTTCCGAAATAATCGTGGCACCGGCATGATGACGCAACACATCACGCGCCAGAATCAGCAACAGCATATCGCAGGGCAGCGTCTTGCCCTGCTCATCCACCACGCCCAGCCGGTCGCCATCGCCATCGAAGGCCAGACCAAGATCCGCCTGATGCGTCAGCACGGCACGTTTGAGATCGCGCAGGTTTTCTTCCCTGACCGGATCAGGATGATGATGTGGAAAACGGCCATCAGGTTCGCAATACAGGGGGATGACTTCACAGCCTGCTGCCTCATACAAGGGCACGGCCATCAGTCCCGCCGGGCCATTCCCTGCATCGACGACGACTTTCAGGCGGCGTTGCACCTGGCAGTCCGCTGCAAATCGTTGCAGGTAATCTGCCAGCAGATGCGGATTGAGCCGCCGCTGGCCCTGCCGTCTGGCAGCAGGCCACGGCTCGGTCATGGCCATTCGCAATCGCTGAATATCATCACCATAGAGGCTTTGCTGGCCGACCATGATTTTGAAGCCGTTATCGTCTGCCGGGTTATGACTGGCGGTGACCTGAATGCAGCCTGCCAGTGATTCATGAAAGACGCTGAAATAGACCAGTGGTGTGGCCGTAAGCCCCAGTTCCACCACGTCCATGCCTGCATCGAGCAGACCCTGACACAGGCTTTGATACAATGCCGGGCTGCTCAGGCGCGCATCATGACCGACGGCGACCGGGCGCTGTAGTTGCTGGCAAAAAAGGGGAAAGACCCGGCCCAGGGCATAAGCCAGCGCGGTATTGATGCCATTCTCGCCGGCAGTCCCCCGAATATCGTAGTGGCGGAACACGCTGGCAGGCGGCAGCGATCTCAGCATGTTTCAAGCCATGCGCCGATGCGTTGTTGCAGTTCATCGGCATCGCCTTCGATGAACACCCGTTTGCTGCGTGACTGATGTCCGGCAACCACCTGAACGGCGCTTTTGCTTACATCCAGCGCTTTTGCCAGCGTTGCTGCAATAGCAGCATTGGCCTTGCCATCCTGCGCGGCCTCGCGCACGGCAATCTTGAGTGCCTCACCATGCAGGCCGCGTAAGCCGGGTCTGCGTGCCCCCGGCTGCGCATGCACAGCCAGATACACGCCTTTGGCTGATGGTGTAAGATAAGCCGGAACCGCCACCTTCAGAGCAGCGAATGTGCAAAGCGGTTCAGTGTCTGAACAAGGAAAATATCGAGAAAATACAGCCCCATCAGCACCACCAGTGGTGAAAAATCCATACCGTTCCATGGCGGCAGCAGGCGTTGCACAGGGCGCAGCATGGGGTCGGTAAGCTGATAAATCAGACGAACCAGCGGATTATACGGATCAGGCGAGACGAAGGAGAGCACCGCCCGCACCACGACGGCGATAATCGCCACCTGAATCAAAGCACCCAGCACAAAAGCCACAGCCTGCAGAAAATAACCAAGGATATACATCAGTCTAACTCCCGTGAACGTTGTTCGGCGGCGCACATACCGGCGCGCACGGCATCGGCCAGGCCCTTGTCAAACATGCATTCCAGCGCCGCCTGCGTGGTGCCGCCGGGGCTGGTGACCTGATCGCGCAGCGTCGCGGCATCGCGTCCTGTTTCTTTCAGCATGCGGCCTGCGCCAAACGCTGTTTGCGCCGCCAGCTTGCCAGCGAGGGATTCCGGCAAGCCCATGGCCACACCGGTCTCCTGCATGATCTCGGTCAGCAGGAAAAAATAGGCGGGACCGCTGCCGGAAAGAGCGGTCACCGCATTCATCTGTTCCTCTTTATCCAGCCAGGCTGTTTCACCAACGCAGGTAAAAATATAATCCGCACGCTCACGGTGCGCAGTATCAGCGAGGCTATACATCACAGACATGCCAGCGCCGAGAAACGCCGGTGTATTGGGCATGACGCGGATCAGGCTGAGGTCATCCCGGGCCAGCCCCTGACGCAGTTT
>WFOJ01000158.1 GCA_015488125.1 Mariprofundaceae bacterium | reverse complement strand
TTTTGTCTCGCCCATGGCCACGAACCACAGCCTCAACCCTGGCGCCTTCCGGGTTCACCTGAACATCGCCATTGTTGGCAACCAGAAGCACATCATCGAAGACAACGGCAGAACCTGTTTCAGCATCCATGCTGGCAATACGCAGCGTATCCCCTTCCTGCACACGGTACTGCTTGCCACCCGTACGAATAATTGCGTACATTGATTTCTCCATTTACACGTGTGCTCCATGGTCGGCAGAGCCGCAAGCACACCTGATTCATTATTACTTGTCAGCAGCGCAAAATTTGCGCCGGACATCACAAAGCCTTGCTAAAGTGCTGCCAGCACTCTTTGCAACGATCTGTTTAATCTGAGTAGCGTGATCACGCCACGCCGCTTACACTTAAGAGGCTGAAGCGGGTTTGCCGTATTTACGGTAAAAACGTTCTACACGACCTTCAGTATCCACAATCTTCTGCTTACCCGTGTAAAACGGGTGGCATGAAGAGCAGATTTCGACATGAATATCGCCTCTTGTCGAACGTGTTTCAAAAGTATTGCCGCAAGAGCACGTTACTTTTGATGTGTTGTATTCAGGATGAATGCCAGGTTTCACTTCTGCAACTCCCATCAGTTTTGAAAAAGGGCGCGATTTATAGCGTCACCCTGATCAATAATCAAGCTTTATGTTTGTTGCAGTGCAATCAAAATCGTGAGCTGTGTGCCAGAACAATGATCGTTCGGGGCCAGAGGCCCCTCCTACAAGGGGGAAATCACACGCCGCACAGGAGCGTTTTCCAGACCGCAAACCGAGTCTTTTTTATTCACCCTTGTTTGTCGCGCAATCGCCCGCTTTCAGGTAGCCCCGCTGAATCATACCGGCACACACGGCGCTGCTCTCATGCGGCGATGGCAGGCCTTTTTTGCGGCACAGGTTGTCGCTGCGGTCCTTCGGGTCATACCACCAGCAGACTTCAGGATCATCCAGGTCAAGATCGTTGGCATATTGTCCGGCAAAGGCATCGCCATTTGCCCAGCCAGTATGGCCATCATCGGTCACCACCTTGACCCACCAGTGCGCATGGCCTGGCTGACGAAGCTCTGCCCATTCATGCACTGCGGCACAGCTTTTTGTCGCTAAAGTATCCAACAAACAATACAGCGTATCATCGATGCGCAACTGCCCCTTGTAACGGATGTGATACATGCCTTCACCCAGGTAATCCTGTAGATAAATCGTATCACCGGCACGGTAATCACCATGCGATTTGCGCACGCTGACAATCCCGGCTATACCATGCAGCAAGCCATCGACAACCTGCACATGCTGGTTTTTTCTTAATCGCAACAAAGGCATATCATCGCCGACAGCGGCAAATAGTGGCGTCGGCTGACGCACACGCCAGCGTCCAAATACACAGCCTTCACCAGGGCAGGCAGGAATGCGAACATAACTGAGATCATCCACAGCAGGCGCTGTTTCGGCAGCTTGCGCGGTCAGGCACGACAGCCATAGCAATAACAGTAGCGTGGCAACAGGCAGATGTTTCATGATGTTCTCCTCTGTTCGTTTTCGCCTTGCAGGGCGACAACGCACGGAACCAATAAAGGCGTGCTTTTCGCCAGATCCTCCCGGATCAGGAAAATGGGTGCAGCATGGCCGCGGGATCGAGCAGGCGCGTCAGTTCTTCTTCAGGCAATATCTGTTGTTCCAGGCATAGCTGACGCACGGTTTTACGCTTTTCCACTGCTTCTTTGGCCAGTGCCGCTGCACGATCATAGCCAATCACCGGTGCCAGTGAGGTGACCATGCTCATGCTCCACTCGATCTGTTCCTCACAACGCGCCTTATTGGCCTGTAGTCCGGCAATGCAGCGTCTGGTGAACATGGCGCAGGCATTGGCCAGCAAGGTTTCGGATTCCAGGGTGTTGTGGATCATCATGGGCAGCATGACATTCAAATCCAGCAGGCCCGAACTGCCGCCAAACGCCACGGCCGCATCATTGCCGATCACCTGCGCGCATACCTGCGCCAGTGATTCAGCAATCACCGGATTCACCTTGCCGGGCATGATCGAAGAACCCGGTTGCACGGCAGGCACGGTGATTTCACCCAGTCCGCAACGCGGCCCCGCATTAAGCAGTCGCACATCGTTGGCAATCTTGACCAGCGATACCGCCAGACCGCGCAACTGAGCGGAAAGCTCCACAATAGCATCCTGTGCCGCCTGTGCCTCAAAGTGATTGACGGCTTCGGTAAAAGGCAGCCGGTAAGCCTTCGCAAGCTGCGCCGCCATTCGTCGCCCGAACTCGGCATGGGTGTTCAGCCCTGTGCCCACTGCCGTGCCGCCCTGCGCCAATTCACAAAGGCGTGGCATCACCGATTGTAAACGCTCCATGCCAAGTTCTACCTGGCGTGCCCAGCCGGAAATTTCCTGCCCCAGCGTGATGGGCGTGGCATCCATCAGATGCGTGCGGCCAATCTTCTGCACGTTAGCAGTTTCTTCCGCTTTGCTCAGTAATTCCCGGTGCAACTCGCGCAAGGCAGGCTGCAAGGTGTGGGTCAGCACATCAGCGGCAGCCACATGCATCGCTGTTGGGATCACATCGTTGGATGATTGCCCCCGGTTCACATGGTCGTTGGGATGAACCTTCAGGCCAGGATCCAGTTGCGCGCAGCGGTGCGCAATCACCTCGTTGGCATTCATATTGCTTGAGGTGCCAGAGCCGGTTTGAAAAATATCCAGCACGAAATGCTCATGCCACTGACCGGCAATGATCTCATCGCAGCTTTGCTGAATCAGCTTGCTACGCCTGGCATCCAGCAGGCCAAGCGCTTCGTTGGTGATGGCCGCAGCTTTTTTGATATTCGCCAGCGCACGAATAAAAACGGCAGGAAACCGCAGTCCCGAGACAGGAAAATTGGCCAGCGCCCGCGCTGTCTGTGCGCCATACATGGCATCGGCAGGCACTTGCATCTCCCCCATGGAATCGCGCTCCGTTCGCATTGTCGTCATGATGTGTGATCCTGTTCGTCGAGTAATTGTTTCAAATGGGCAAATGGTGAATGCATCGCCGGTTCCGGCTCATCCTCGCGCACCGGGCCGTGCGCATCGGCTTCGAGAAAGCGCCGATGTTCATTTTCATGGCAGTAGATACACAGCAACTCCCAGTTGCTGCCATCCGTCGGGTTGTTCTGATGGTTATGGTCACGGTGGTGAACCGTCAGTTCACGCAGTTTTTTACCCTCGAACGAACGGCCACAACGACCACACACCCAAGGGTACATGTTCAGTGCTTGTTCGCGATATTGGCTGCCTTCATGGATGGATGCCATCACAGCACCTCCTCAAGTTTTTGCCGTAATGTTTGCGGTGTAAACGGTTTTTGCAAAAAAACGGTCGGCCCCCGGCCAGCAAAGCGCTGTTGCACGTCCTGCTCACTATAGCCAGAAAACAACAACACCTTCACTTCAGGGTTCACAGCCTGCAAGCGCTGGAAAACAGCGTCACCACTCATGCCAGGCATGGTCATATCCAGAATCACCACACGAATATGTTGCTGATGCATTTCGAACATGGCAATGCCTTGTTCACCATCGGCTGCCAGCAGTACGTCGTAACCAAGAAACTCGAGCATCATGGACAAGGTCTGGCGGATGATTGCTTCATCATCAATCACCAGAATGGTTGCTGGCTGATTCATACACCGTCCTCCTCTGTACGCAGTTGTGCTGCCACCGGGGCAAAACTTCTTCGATGGATGGGCGACACACCGAGTTGTTGCAGTGCCTGTCGGTGCGCCTTGGTCGCATACCCCTTGTGAGTGGCGAAGCCATAGCCGGGGTAGCGAACATTCAGCAAGCCCATCAACCGGTCGCGCACCACTTTAGCCATAATAGAAGCGGCAGCGATGCAGGGCGCCTGGTCATCTCCGCCGATCAGCGCTTCAGCGGGCATGGGTAAGGATGGCAGGGTGTTGCCATCGACCAGCACATGATCCGGCTGTATCGGTAGCGCCAGCACTGCTTCGCGCATACAGCGCAAGGTCGCCTGAAGAATATTGATTTCATCAATGGTTGCAGGGGACTGCTGACATACAGCATAAGCCCGCGCCTGACGGCGAAGATGATGATAAAGTGCCAAGCGCCGCTTCGGACTGAGTTTTTTGGAATCGCGGTACTGGCTCAGGCAAGGGTCATCAGCACGCAGCATCACTGCCGCGCACACCACCGGCCCGGCCAGAGTTCCCCGGCCAACCTCATCCACGCCGGCAATCATGTCGGCAACAAGCGCAACAGCCACAGCGCAGCAACCACCTCAACAGCAACGCATATCCAGCCCCATTGCCAGCCCATACCCGGAATCAGCCACGGCAACATCAGGTCAGCATCCAGGACGCGAACACCGGGGTATTCAAAGCTCGCATGAGAAAGCTGTATCATGGCCATGGAGGGCCTATTCCGCCGCCAGAGGCAACGGGAAATCACGCAACACCCTGCCATCCTTGCCCAGACTGCCGACGGCATAACGTTCCTTGCCATCAATACCTACGCTCAGCGCCATGGCGTTGCCAGCCGTCAGTAACAACGTGGATGCATCGCTTTGCAGCAGCAAATGCTGACCATCACGCAGCAATATTTCCTTCAGCTTTTTCTTGTTGCCCTTGTCATCCACCGCGTGAACTTGCAGCCACACATCGCCACCATTTGCGGCAAGCAACAACTGATGCTCACCTGTCGCCATGGTAGTCGTAGCAGCGGCTGCCACATCCACAGCGCCAGCTTCAGGTGCCGGTTTTGTGGTAGCTTCCTCTTTTGTTGGCGGCACTGCCTGCTTCTCATCTGCTGAAGCAACAGCCATGTTCGTCTCTGTTGTTGCAGCAGGCGCAGTCTGCGCCGTCGCTGCCGTTGGGGCAGCATCCTGATGCACGGTTCCCTGCTGTCTCTCACCAATGGTATCTGGTGTCTGTTGTTCCATGCCCGTTGACGCTGGCGAGCCAGTCGATATTTCCGAATCGTCCTGCCACAGATTGGCATATACCAATCCGGCAATGGCCAGTAAAAATACCAGCCACGCCCAGCGACGATTCGGTGCCACCGCAGGGTCAGGAATCGTCCACGGCTGCCGCAAGGTCATATCGGATTTTAGTTGCGCAATTTCATCGCTGACATCCAGCCGTAACAAGCGGGCGTACTGGCGCAAAAAGCCCAGTGCATAAACATCATCCGGCAGCAGGCTCCAATCCCCCTCTTCCAGCGCCCTTACCTGACTGTCACTGAATTTCAGTGTGGTTGCCACTTCCTCCACAGATATTTTTTTGAATTTGCGTGTGCTACGCAATCGTTCTCCCAGCGCCTGCAATAATGCCTCGCGTGAGAGCTGCTCCTCATGGTTCTCTGTCATCAATCACTCAACCTTGTACCAGCCCCACCATTCAATTTCGTCAGTTGCTCCTCGGCCCATGCCCTGTCCGCCTTGTTTCGCGTGTAATTACGCAGATTGACAAGGTAGTGATGAATATGCTGCATATCCCCCTGTTGTTTGAGCAACGGTATCAACCCCATAACCGCCTCACGGTTGTCGGGGTGTTCGCGCAGCAATGTTTCATACAAGGCAATGGCAAAGGAGTAACGCCCGGAATTGGCATACACCCGCGCCTCCCTCAGGCGGGAGAGTAGCTGGCGCGGATTGATTCTCCCCGCCCGCCGGTAAGCCTGGATACCTTCATCTAATTTCCCCTCCCCAATCAGGGAATCGCCGAGAATGATATAGGCAATATCCTGTTTGGCATAGCGCGGATCTTTCAGCGTTTTGGCAATTTCTGCCCTGGCATCCGAAAAACGCCCCATTTGCAACAATAAACTGGCGTAATTGGTATGGATCGATGGCTGATCGCCGTAGCGCAATGCCTTTTTGAAATACTGCTCGGCCTTGTTCAGGTCGCCGCGCATGCGCCAAGCATTGCCCAGGGTATCCAGTATATGCGGCTGATGCGGCAAAATTTTGTCGGCCAACATCAACTCATCGAAGGCCTTGGGCAGATTTCCGGAACGCAGGGCGTCCACGCCGATATCAAAATGCGCATTGGCGCGTTTTTTCAGCACCTCACGATCATCAGCTGAGATGCAGGCGGTCAGCTGCAAACACAGCAGCAGAATGCAACACCATCGTCCCATCACAGCTTGCGCTCCAGAAGTGCCTGCACAGGTCGCAGGGCGGCATCATCCTGCGCTGTCAGATCGGCAAAAATACCTGCATCCAGCGCGGTTTGACAGCTACAGTCCCGGCTCATCGGCGGCTGATTGAAAAAATATTGCAGCAGCCGCTGTGCCTTGCTGACATTGCCATGCATGATTTCCACAATAGCCGCCACCGAAACATCGGCTTCCTCTTCGTGCCAGCAGTCATAATCCGTGCTCATGGCCACCGTGCTATAGCAGATTTCAGCCTCTCTGGCCAGTTTGGCTTCCGGCATATTGGTCATGCCGATAACATCCATCCCCCACTGACGATAGAGCAGTGATTCAGCGCGGGAAGAAAACTGTGGTCCCTGCATCACCAGGTAATTGCCGCCGTCGTGAGTGCGAATATCACAGGCACGCGCTGCCGCCAGCAATTGCCGACGCAAGCAAGGGCAAACCGGGTCGGCCATTGATACATGGGCCACAATCGGCCCCTCAAAAAACGTCGAAGCCCGCGCCTGGGTGCGATCAACAAACTGATCCACCAGTACGAAATCCCCCGGTGCAATATGTTCACGCAGAGAGCCAACAGCAGAGATGGAAATGATTCGTGATACTCCGGCCAACTTCATGGCATAAATATTCGCCCGATAATTGATGCGATGCGGTGGAATACTGTGGTTACGCCCATGCCGGGGCAAAAACACCACTTCATGTTCACCAATTCGTGCCAGCGTCAGGGCATCAGAAGGCTCGCCCCAAGGCGTCTGCATATGCAATTCATCCAATACTTCCACGCCATCCATGACATACAAGCCGCTGCCGCCAATCACACCTGTTCGCATATATTTCTCCTGAGTTCGACATCAGGCGGTGCGTACCCACAGTTCACCAATCAGGCAAGAAGCAGGACACAAGCGCCGCCAACGGGCACGCAGCACTACAGATTTTACTGCGAAAATCAAGCCTTGAATCATGGTCACTCAGGGCAATCGCATTGCCCGCCAGTATCCGTTGCGGCATGATTCCACGCGGATGACTTACCCTCAACCACCTGTCCATCAACTGGAAACTGTGTCAGCATTCATGGTAACCAACACGCGGAGTACAAATGCAAACCACTTATCTGAAGGATTATCAGCCGCCGGCCTTTTTGGTGGAGCAGGTCGAACTGACGTTCATACTGGAGGCGACAGCCACAGAAGTAACTTCTGTGGTACATTACCGGCGCAATCCGCAAGCGCCAAATGATGCGCCGCTGCAACTGGATGGCCACGAACTGACGCTGTTATCCATCAAACTTGACGATGAAACCCTACCGTCATCAGCATATGAATTGCATGCTCAGAGATTGAGCATCGCCGGGCTGCCAGAAGCTTTTACACTGGAAATAACCACCCGCATCAATCCTGAGGCAAACACGGCACTGGAAGGGCTTTACCGCTCTGCTGGCAATTACTGCACCCAGTGTGAGGCCCAGGGGTTTCGACGCATCACCTATTATCAGGACAGGCCTGATGTGCTGGCACCGTTTTCAGTGCGTATCATTGCCGATCAGGCTGCCAATCCGGTGTTACTCTCCAATGGCAATCCGCTTGGCCACGGCAAGCTGGATGATGGTCGGCACTGGGCGCAATGGC
>WFOJ01000157.1 GCA_015488125.1 Mariprofundaceae bacterium | reverse complement strand
TTTATGCTGGCGTTGGGACGTGAGGCATTTCCTGAAGTAGGAATGTGGGGTATGGATCCCTACTGGCCACTGACCTATATGGGACTGACGAATTTTATTATGGCGATTTTCGGCGTGGGGTTTGTTCTGATTCTGGGCTATGCCCTGAAGCAGCATGCCGTGCTGGAAGGCCTGCAGAAGGAATAGGGGGGGACGAATGAGCGCGATTGCTTCAATTCTTGGTATTTTACTTGCCTTTTCGAGTATGTGGTTTGCCTGGTATCTGTTGATGCCGGGGGCTCATGACGAAGAGCAGGATTAACTCGGTATTCACACAGGAGGTTTGTAAGAATGCTTAAATATTTGTTCGCCAAGGAGTCGGAAATCCCGCAAGGGACGACCGCGATCTTCTTTGGCATCTCATCCATTTGCTGGTTTATTATCGGCACCGGCCTGGGTTCTTTTAATGCCGCCAAACTGGCATTTCCTGATTGGTATCATGGTCTGTACTGGTTGCAGTTCGGCCATATGCGTCAAGTGCATGTACATGCTGTGATTTTCGGCTGGATCGCCATGGCTTTTGCTGCTTCCATGATGTACATCACACCTGCTTTGGGCAACACCAAGCTGTGGTCCGAGAAGCTCGGTGTGTGGAACTGCCTGTTGTACAACGTAGGCCTGTGCCTGGCGCTGGCGCTGCTGTGGTCCGGTGTGACTTCTGGTCGTGAATATTCCGACCACATCTGGCCGATTGATCTGTATATTGCCTTTGTTATGGTGCTGCCGTGGTGCGTCAATGTGTGGATGACCATTATTCATCGTCGTACCCAGGGTATCTATACCTCTAACTGGTTCTTTGCTGCTTGCATGTTCATGACGGTGATTGTGTTCCTGGTGGGTAACCTGCCGGAATTCTTCCATCTGACCGGTCTGAATGAGGCGTACATGACCTGGTGGTTTGCGCACAACATTCTCGGCCTGTTGATCACCCCCGTGGCTGCTGCGATTACCTACTATATCGTACCGAAGATCACGGGTAACCCGCTGTATTCTCACCGCGTCGGTCATCTGCACTTCTGGTCTATCGTGGTCTTTTATTCCACACCGGCGGCCCATCACCTGATGAGTTCACCACTGCCAGAGTGGCTGAAATCCTTCGCCTCGGTGGAAGGTGTGCTGATTCTGGTGCCGGCCATTGCTTATGTGTGCAACATCCTGCTGACCATGCAGGGCAAGTGGTCCATGTTTGTCAACAACGTTGAGATCAAGTTCACCATCACCGGCGTGCTGCTGGCGATTCCCCTGAATATGCAGGGTGGCTTCCAGCAGACCCGTGCCATTAACTGGTATATCCATGGCACAGGCTGGATTGTGGCGCATGCGCATTTGGCACTGTTGGGCTTCTCTACCTTTGCAGAAGCTGCCGCAGTGTACTATGGTCTTCAGGTGTTGCTGCGGCGCAAGCTGTACAGCTTAAGCCTGGCCAACCTGCACTTCTGGACACTGCTGATCGGCTTCTCACTGTACTGGACATCCATGACCATTGCCGGTCTGATCCAGGGTGCGGCCAAGATCTACGAAGTACCTTATGTGGACGTGGTGATTGCCGAACATCCTTACATGATCGTGCGCTGGCTCGGTGGTACACTGGTATTCCTGGGCAACATCGTCTGGCTGTACAATATGTACATGACGGCACGTTATGGCGATGAAGTTCCTGCGGGTCGTCAGCCTGCAGAGCTGGCCTACGTTCGCTAATTTGAGCTAAGGAGTGCGCGGCTTTCGCGCACTCCGCTAAAACAATCAGGGAGGAAAATCCGTGGCTTTTAGAGAGTATAAAATCGGTTGCTGGATGTTTGGTATTGCGCTGAGCACATCCATGTTTGTAACCATCTTTTTGCCCGGGCTGGACATTTCAGCTGTATCTTCAACCGATATTGCGCTGGAAAAACAGCTGACTTACGGGCATGAAAGCGGCTTCAGCTATGAAGATCCGTTTCTTTCAGGCGCTGGCAAACCCATCAAGGTGGTTCTGACCAAAGATCCGATGAATGGCAGTCCCATGGACAAAACCAACGCCTATGTTTTTGAGGCTGGCACGCCGTTCCCCAGTGGTCTGACGCACACCCATGTACTTGGCGAGAAAGTCAAGAACCTGAGTGAGAGCAAGGGTCGCATTGGCAGTGCGAATGAAGATCAGGGCGCCGTGTTCCTGGTTCGTCTTGACGAGGCCAGTGATACGCCGTACATCGAAAACGCTTCTGCTACACGTGGTTGGACGCCAGAGAAGGTGTTGGCTGCCGCTGATCAAACGATCATGGCCGGCTCAGGCAAAACCATGTTTGTGCGCGAAGGTTGCTGGTGGTGCCATACCCTGCTGCCTGAGCAGACGCAGGACTGGCAGTCTTTCGGTCGTCCGCCGATGCTGGGTGACTTCAACGGTGAATCACCTACGACCTTCGGTTCTGACCGCAAGGCACCTGATTTGCTGCATGTGGGCGCGCGCAACTCATCGCGTGAGTGGATGATGCTGCACTTCTTCAACCCGCGTCTGGTACAATCGCATTCCATTATGCCGCGCTATGACTATCTGTGGGGCGACAAGGATGCCAAAGGCAATCCGATTGACTTAAAAGCATGGGATGAGGCATATATGAAGTATGCGGCAGGCGAAACGCCTTATCCGCCTGAGGTTCCCGTGCCTGCGGATAATTCAGACGCTCGCTACCTCATCGACTTTGTCCTGAATCTGAAGTAAGGGAGGAAACATGTCCTGGAACGAACATTGGAGATTTGATCGTCCGCTATTTAGTCTGGCCGACGATGAGATGGACAAGCAGTCCAAGTATGTGTGGGAGCATGAGAGCCTTGGCGGTATTGCGGAGAACAACAATCCACTGCCCCGTCCGGTGATCGGTCTGCTGTTGCTGACCTATTTCACGGCGATGGCCATCACCTTCCCGCTATACGGGCAGCGTCCGAATGCCGCCATTTATGCGGATTATGTTGCCTTGATGAACAGCACTGAAGTGCAGAAGGTGCTGAACGACAAGACGATTTCGCATGCACAGGCCGACAAAGAGGCCATGGCATTGATCGAAGAGGCGCTGGCGCACTTTGATTCGCCATATGCTTTTCAGCGTGCCCAGCATCCTATTGATATGAACAAGCTGCGAGCCATCGCGCCGGAGATCGTCGAGTTGCAGACCAAGGGCGTGGATTTGCGTGAGTACAATGTGATTGGCAATCATCTGTACAAAGCCAACTTCGAGGGTAACATCAAGCCCAATGGTGAGCGTGAACGTATCCAGCCCTGGTGGGATAAAGGCTACCAGATTGCCGTATGGTGGTTCATCATTTTTTGCCTTGCTGTGATCATTGCCGTGAAGCGCTTGCCTCACTTCTCATGGCAACCTGACCACAGCATTGCTCACTAAGGAGGTAGCAGATGATTGATATGGATAATGCGCAGTTCGCAGGTTTACTTGTCATCAGTATTGCACTGGTTGTGCCGTTGATTTATGGCCTGTTTGTGGATAAACACAAGAAAGGCTCTGAAGATCCGCGTACTGTCAAGTTCTGATTGATGCAGAACTGATAAAAAGGCACCGCTTCGGCGGTGCCTTTTTTTGTGGTAAGAACCAAGCCTGCAAGGCAAACCTTGCAGGGCGTATAGGTCTTATACGTCCTATAGGTTAAGGAGTTGAATATGTGGAAAAAAATAGCAATAATCACGCTATGCCTGAGCCATCCGGCATTATTATGGGCTGAAGATGCGCAGCATTTTGATTTGGGTGTTGAATCCATGCGTAGCCATAGCTATAGCGTGGGTATCTTCATCTTCATGATGGTGGCCATGGCTCTGTTTTTGGGGATTGTCATTGGCTATTGGCGGCACGAATCATCCAAGCGCATTAAAACCGGAGAAAAAATGATGTTTCTGGCTATTGTACTGGGTGTTTTCGGGGCTGCTATTTTCGCCGCCATCCAATTACTTGACGGATTTTTATTCTGACTGAAGCATGGGGCGCTCGGAGGTGCTATGTTTGGTGTAGAACTACAAGATGGCTGGACCATCTATATCTGGCTGATCAGCGGCGTATTTATTTTGATCGGCGTGGTTATTGGTATTCGCTGGGCTGCCAAAAACGAGCAGTTTGATGAAGATATTAAATACCTGGTGTTCGATGAGAACGATGAAGACAAGATGAGTCCGGAAGAATTCAAGAAATTTCAGGAAGTCAATCAATATCAGGAGCAACGGCGCAGGGAGAAACTCGCAGAAGAGGCTGCTTTACGCAACCGGGGTTAATACAAGCTGTTCATGCCTCGCAACATGGCCGTCCGGTTATGTGCGAGGCTTATTTTTTGGAAAAGAGAACACCATGAAAAAAGGCGAAAAAATCATTGCCGTGCTGATTGCCCTACTGGTGGTAGTGGCTGTAGGGCGGGAAATATTCAGGTCAAAACCTGTGGATCATGCCGGTGAAATTCCGTTTTACACGACTGCCAGTGATGAACTGAAGCTGCGCGCTTCCGAGTTGTACAAAGACTTGAAATGCAGGGATTGTCATCGCCTGTGGGGGGTGAACAATATTATGCAGTTTGTACCCGCTCCCAGCCTGGATGGTATTGGCTCCTTGCGCGATGAAGAATGGCTATACACCTATTTTTCCGCCGAAAATCCGCAGGCTTTACTGAAATCCCGGCTCAAGCCAGAGTATCGTATGCCATCGTATGCTAATCTGCCGGAAGAAGACCGGCGAACGCTGGCAAAGTATTTCGCCAGCCTGAAGGTGAAGGACTGGTATCTGGATGAGGTGAAACGTATGGAGCAGGAAAAGCTGACAGGCAAGAGCAGTAGCCATGAGTAGGCGCGCTGTGCTGGATGAATACCCTTCATGGGGACCGAAGTGGCTGCGCTTTCTGGCAGGCATGGGCATTGGCGTGCTGATGCTCCAAACGGGCCTGCAACTGCTGGAAGTGCGTATCGAATGGTTTCAGGGCATTGAAAAATATAACTGGCACTGGATGCTGGCTATGTCGCTATTGCCTTTTGTCAGCGGCGTTGTTGTCGGCGCGGTATATGGTTTTGGCGGCAAGTATCTGGCGCATTTTCCTCCGGCGGTGGCATTGGGCTGGAATTATTATGAAAGCATGTATCACATGCTGCCGCAGGGTGTGCAACTGCTGCCCTGGCCGTTCTGGGCTTTTTCGGTGATTCTGATGATGGAGTTTTGCGCTGTCGGCGGCGTAGCTGGAGAACTGATTGCCCGGCGTTATTACGGCTGGGATCCGAAAAAACGGGGACAAACGTCGTCAGAAAAGCCGTCATCTACTGATGTTACGGGTGTTGAATGAGGCGAAAAAAACTTGATCCAAAACAACGCGAGCGCAGAAAACAGGTCGCCATTGGCACCTTGATCACCTGTATCGCGCTGGCCATGGTAGGTGGTTCGCTACATGTGATGAAACTGGGCTCCATGCGCATGGATGAAATGCGTGCCAAGGCATCGTATGATGTAAAGGACATGCACGAACATATTCGTGCCGCCGGTGAAGAGATTCATTTGCAGGCGGCATATGAGGCAGGCAAACAAGTTGGTATTGCCTATACGCAGGCGCAGGTGGAGCAATTACTGAAGAAGGCACAGTGGCAGAAGCTGGCCAGCATGCGCACAATTCCCGCCGGTGAATTCATTATGGGGACGAACAATCCGAGAGCCAATACCCAGAACAAACCGGAACATCGGGTGATGTTACCTTCGTTTCAGATCGACACCTACGCTGTGACACAGGCAGAATATGCCCGCTTTGTGCTGGCACGCCATTATCGTCCGCCATTGAACTGGAAACATGGTGAAATCCCTCAGGGCATGGCCATGCATCCGGTAACCATGGTTTCCTGGTATAACGCCCGTGATTATTGTGCATGGGAAGGCAAGCGTTTACCGACGGAGGCAGAATGGGAAAAGGCAGCCAGGGGCAACACTGGTCAGCGTTGGCCGTGGGGCGAAAAAATGAATATCAATGCACTGAATGTGTATTATCGTGTTGGTCATACCACACCTGTTGATGCTTATCCACAGGGAGCCAGCCCCTATGGCGTGCTGGATATGTCGGGCAATGTGCAGGAATGGACAGCGACGGAATTTGCACCCTATCCCGGTGCGGATGGCACTGATCAGGTCTTTCACCCCAAGAAACTGGATGCCAGTTATCGCGCAGGCAGTGAAGAAAAGGAGCGTCTGGTGTATTATGTGATGCGCGGTGGTTCATGGAAAAGTGATCCTTTTTCTGCCGCCACCTATCACCGGAATTACTCGTTACCCAATTATGCCTCTGATTTTTTCGGCTTTCGCTGTGCGCGTGATATGAAGGAGTAGGTTGTGATTACAAGAGCTGCGCTGAGTCTTGTGTGTTTGTTGTTACCGAATATGGCCTGGGCGGTGGATAGCTACCGTTTTCTGCATGTAACCATTGATACACCCTGGGCGATTTTTGTGTTTTTGTTTTTTCTGGTGTTTGCTCCCATGATTTTGATGGTGGTGCTGTACTGGAAGCATTTGTTTTCCGAACGAAAAAGGGATGAAGAAGATAGGGAAGATCAATAATGCTGCGCATCATGATGCTTTTACTTGCCATGACATGCATGACGCCTGTGTTGGCTGCGCAACCTGTGTCCCAGGGGGATGCGGATGCGGCCATGATCAAGCAGTTTGAACAGAGTGATGAAGTTGCTCCTGAGCGTGCGATCAGTACCAAGCGCAAGCATGAGATTTTGTTTCTCATGGGTGCCGGGCTGCTGATCCTGCTGCTGTTGACAGCTGCGCTGGGGTTAGCCATGGGCATCTGGGAAAAAGATGTTTTTACCTGGCATATGCTGTCCGCCGGACTGACGCTAACGCTGGCAATTGTGCATGCGGTGGTGTCGTTTGTCTGGTTTTATCCAGATTAACTAATTACGAATTACGTAAGTCGTAATTCTTTCTGAGGGATTTATGCCTGTAGATATTTTTATGACGCAGCTTTCACCGACAATGACCGAGGGCAAGATTGCCCGCTGGCTGAAGACTGAGGGCGAATCCGTTGAATCCGGCGAAGTCATGGCCGAAATCGAAACGGATAAAGCGACGATGGAGCTTGAAGCCATTGATGATGGGGTGATGTATAAAATCCTTGCACCTGAAGGCGCGGTCGTACCGGTGGGCACAGTGATTGCCGTTGTCGCTGAGGAAGGCGAAAGCGTGCCAGATGATTACCAGCCGGATGCGGCTGCTGATCATAATGATGCAAACACGCCGGTGACGACAGAAGCGGCAGCAGAAGCCCTCAGTGAGATGGTACAAACAGCACCCGCAGCAGCGGATAATGAGGAACTCCAGCTTAAACCGGCAGGCGTATTCAATGCCGACGGTGATTATGATGTGGTGATGATTGGCGCTGGCCCCGGCGGCTATGTGGCGGCTATCCGGGCAGCGCAGTTGGGGCTGAAAACAGCATGTATCGAATCCACCCACTTAGGCGGCATTTGCCTGAACTGGGGCTGCATTCCGACCAAGGCACTGCTGCGCACGGCGGAGCTGGTGCAGGTGATTCGTGGTCATGGTGATGAACTTGGCCTTGGTGTTCAGGGTATGACACCGCAGATTGATGTGGCTGTGGCCCGTTCACGCAAGATTTCCGAGAAGTTGAACAAGGGTATTGGCTTTCTTTTCCGCAAGAACAAGGTCACGCATATTGAAGGCACGGCGCGCTTTGAGCCGGGTAACCGGCTGATGGTGGATGATGCCAGTGGCAACACGCAGCAGGTGACGGCTAAACATGTGATTATCGCCACCGGTGCCAGGGCACGCGCCTTCCCCGGCATGGAAGTTGATGATGAGGTGGTGATTACCTACAAGCAGGCGCTGATTCCCAAAGAAACGCCGAAGGAGCTGGTGGTTATCGGCTCCGGCGCCATCGGCATGGAATTCGCCTACTTTTATAACGCCATGGGCGCCAAGGTAACGGTGATTGAGGCTGCTGACCAGATTTTACCGCTGGAAGATACGGAGATTGCCAAAACCGTGGCGCGCAGCTTCAAGAAGCAGGGTATCAAGATTATAACTTCGGCCATGGTCAGCTCGGCGCGTCAGCAGGATGGCAGGGCGGTGGTCGAATACCGTCGTGGCGACAAGATGGAAAGCATGACCGCAGATCGCTGTCTGGTTGCCGTTGGTGTGGTCGCCAATAGCGATGGCATCGGCCTTGAGCATACACAAGTGGTGACGGAACGTCAGAACATCGTCGTTGATGACTGGTACCGCACCGACCACCCCGGTGTGTATGCCATTGGCGATGTGATTGGCGCACCGGCGCTGGCCCATGTTGCCAGTCACGAAGGCATCGTTTGCGTTGAGGCCATTGCCGGTAAACATCCGCATGCCGTGGATTATGGCAATGTGCCAGGCTGCACCTATTGTCAGCCGCAGGTCGGTTCCTGTGGTAAAACGGAGCAACAGTGCCAGGATGAAGGGATTCCCATCAAAGTAGGACGCATGGCTTATGCGCCCAATGGCAAAGCCATGGGGCTGGGCGAAACTGAAGGTATGGTGAAAACCATTTTTCATGCCGAAACCGGTGAACTGCTGGGCGCGCACATCGTCGGCGCAGAGGCCACAGAGCTGATCGTTGCTCTACAATTGGCACGCACTCTGGAAACCACGGAGGCTGAGTTGATTCATCATATGTTCCCGCATCCGACCTTGTCCGAGATGATCCATGAATCCGTACTGGATTCGCAGGATCGTGCGATTCATCAATAGGCGATTGTATGATTCGTCACATCGTGATGTGGTCGTTGCACGATGCCGATCG
>WFOJ01000156.1 GCA_015488125.1 Mariprofundaceae bacterium | reverse complement strand
TGGGATACACATAATCGCGGACAAAGTCCTCAGTCAGGTTCTCGATATAAACAGCCGATGCGCCGCAGGCCTCAGCCTTGCTGCGCGCTTCTTCTACTTCTTCACCCTGACCAATATCGGCAGTGAAGGTAACCACTTCACACTGATAATGATCCTGTAGCCATTTGAGGATGATCGAGGTATCCAGCCCGCCGGAATAGGCGAGCACCACTTTGTTGACGGTGTTCTGGCTCATACTTTTTCCCTTGTGAAACATTGCTCAGTGAAAACCGAGAGGGAGCAAGGCTAGGAGTCTGTCGGACTTTGGCAATCGTCACGAGAAACAGCGGGATTGAGCCAGATATACAATGTTGGTGACAAGTAACAGTGCTACTCAGATGGCGGACCAGTGCCGCAAATGTTCAGCCTGGCAGCAAGATCAAACAAAATGGGCCGCTGGCAAGCCATCTTTCAAATGTTTTGTCAGCGGCCTGTCAGCACCTCAGTTGTCTGCGGCCAGAGCCTCTCTCATTTTTTTCATGGCGCGTTTCTCCAGTTGCCGTACACGCTCAATGGAAACGCCAAGCTCCTCTGATAAAGTCTTCAGTGTTGCCGCCGGATCAGATAAATGCCGTTGCATGATGATATAGCGATCCCGTTCGGAAAGTTGCGCCAGCGCCAGGCGCAAACGGCGTTCACGGGCATCTTCCCAGTCAGCTTCGGCTACCAGTGCCTCTGGTGACTTTCCGGCATTATCTGGCAACTGTTCGATCAGCGCTTCACCATCAGGATGAGGAGTATCCAGTGAAACATCGCGCTGCAAAAAGGAAGAAGCAACCTCCTGATATGCCTTGCTATCAACACCGTATTCCTCAGCAACGGCCTCGGCATGCGTACCATCCATGGCAGCAATGGCATTGCGTGCCTTTTGCAGGCCGGCAAAAATGCGCCGCTGTAGCTTGTTGGTACCGAGTTTGACAATGCTCCAGGAATGCAGAATGAAATCATGAATGGCAGCACGAATCCACCACGAAGCATAAGTCATCAGGCGAAAGCCACGATCCGGATCAAAACGTTTGACCGCATGCATCAGGCCCATCGTGCCTTCCTGAATCAGATCCATTTCTTGCAGGCCGAAATGACGATATTCACGGGCAATGGCCGCAACGCCGGGCAAATTGGCAACGACCAGTGTTTTGGCGGCTTCCCGATCCCCATGATCCCGCCACAAGCGGGCAAGACGCGTTTCTTCTTCACGTGAAAGTGGATCGACCTTCCGTATATCCCGATAAAATAGTGCAAGACTATTGCGGTCTGCTTGTGTCGTCACAACATCACCTCCCGAAGAAATTTGCTAAAAGTCATGATCTGAGTGCCCCAGATACGTAGGGTATGGTAACGGAAAAAAAGTATCTTGGCAAGCATTTTCTTCTTATGCCAATTTTATTGGCGGAAGCGAGCGATGCTACAAAGGCAAGCATCGCCCTGTCAACTGTCACAAGGTGAAGCGGTTGAACACACGCTACCCGGCACGGATGTGTACGGGCAGTAAATAGCATCGCCGTTGAACCATATAGCTATTCAACGTGACCAAGCAGGATCCGATGCGTCCATATCGGTAGAAGTGATGGCTCTGGGTACACCTCCCCATGTTGGCACCTGATAAATGCGGCGGCGATGATTCGCTTCGGCAGAATAGAGAATCATCTGGGCATTGGGCGACCAGGCAGGGGATTCAATGCGACTTCCTGTGGCCAGATAACGAATATCCGAACCATCAACATTGATGGTGGCTACGGCATATTGCCAGTTTTTTTGCGAAATCAGGGCAATTCTGTCGCCTTTCGGTGACCATGCCGGTGAGGTATTGTATTTACCCTGAGTCGTGACGCGAATGGCTTTGCCACCAGCAACTGGCTTTTTGTAAATCTGCGGCGAGCCACTGCGGCTGCTGGCAAAGGCAATCCAGCGGCCATCCGGCGACCATGTTGGCGTGGTATCAATACCACGATGGAAGGTCAGTTGCCGCCAGTCATGACTGCGTAAATCGTAGATAAAAATTTCCGGGTTACCGGTATATGACAACGAAGCCGCGATATAACGCCCATCGGGCGAAAATTCCGGCGCGCTGTTCAATCCCTTAAATTCACCAAAGGGATGACGCTTGCCGCTGCGCAAATCAAAAATTTCCAGCCGTGGGCGGTTGCCAACGTAAGTATTCAATGCCACCGACTGGCCATCTGGCGACCAGTCCGGCGACAGCAACAAGGTGAAATTGTGACCAACCGTTTGCAGGTTATAGCCATCCTGATCCATATACATCAAATCCGAATAACGTCCGTGCTTGCTGACAAAAACCATATGCGTATCAAAATAACCGGGAATCCCCAATACGGTTTGATAGACGAAGTCGGCCGTCCGATGGCCCAGGCGACGCAGGCCATGAGTCGTCGTGGAAAACGTTTGCAGCGCCATCATCTTGCGTTGCAAGACCTGATATACGCGCACATCCAGCCGCCAGCCCACCGAGGTGCGGGCCAGTCTGCCGGCAACCAGGATATCGGTGCCAATCGTACTCCAGTCGGAATAATCAATCTGCTGAAAAACATCGCTGGCCGATGCCAGAAAAGCCATCGGATTCATGCCCTTGAACGATTGACTGGAGACCAGATCGTTATTAATCACACTGCGCAGCAAAGCTGCCTCCTGCGACCGCTCGTGATCGCCGCTGATAGCCACGGCAACATGCAAGGGCGTAAAATCACCCTGATAAATCTCGAACTCAACCGCCATCGCCGTATGGCTGCACCACAACAGGCCAAAGCATAGCGTCAATTGCTTCCACAGATGTTTCATTATGCGTTTTACTCCTTATGACCACATGGCCGCAATACATGTAACTGACAGCCCTGAACGCTTAGTTGCGTTGTTTCATCACTGCCGACAGGCAAACGGGCAATGCCCCGATCATGCCCGGCTGCATCCCGGGCCAAACTTCCCAGCCGACCAACCGCTGCCGTACTGACGACATCGGCAGGGCAAGCGATAGCCTTGCCATCTTCCACTTCAACGCAATACAGCGCGTACCGCACGCCATGGCGCCAGTGCATGCGGCTGCTGATCTCCTGACCAACATAACAGCCCTTATCAAAGCTGATGCCATCGCGTTCGCGCAATGAGGCATTCATCGGGTAATCGCCGGGCAGCCATTCGCAGCCAAGACGCGGCATACCGGCAAGAATACGATAGCGCTCCCAGTCTGCCGCTGTGTGATGGATGTTCAGCGTCGATTGCTGTGCTTCATCCATGAGCATCCAGCAGGCACGCACACCGGGTAGTGGCAATCTGACACTATCATCCGGCAAGTTCACAGCATCGCCATCGGCAGGCCAACAGGCAACCACGGCCAGCGAAGACATGCGCAAATCAACATCATGACCCAGCGTAAACATACGCAATCGCGCCAGTAAGGCATCGCTGTATGCCGCTTCATGCACCAGCAATAAACTGCCATCAACCGCCGCCGTCACCCAGGCATCGGCCACTGTTTTTCCCTGCGGTGTCAACACACAGCCATAGATCACGGCCTGCTGATCCAACAAGCGAACATCCTGGGTGAACTGCCCCTGCAGATACGCCCGGGCATCTGGTCCGGCGATCTGCAATACCGCTTTGTCGTCCAATCGGGCGTAACAGCGATCAGTCATACAGCGATGCAGCCGCCTGACGCACACGTTGCACGGCATCTTCCAGTACATGCTGCGCGACAGCATAGGAAAAACGAATATGCCCCGCCGAGCCAAACGCAGAGCCTGGCACCAGCGCCACCCCGGCGTCTTCCAGCAGCCAGCGGCAGATGGCCACATCATCAACCAGCTCCTCACCGGCAGATGTGCGCTTGCCCAACCAGTCGTGAACAGCAGGGAAGGCATAGAAAGCGCCATCAGGTTGCAGACATTGCATGCCGGGAATGCGATTTAACGCCG
>WFOJ01000155.1 GCA_015488125.1 Mariprofundaceae bacterium | reverse complement strand
CTGTTTGTTTGCGCTGGCGCGTCGAGCCAATACCCAGTTGTTCGCGGTATTTACTCACTGTCCGGCGTGCCAGCAAAATACCTTCCTTGTCCAGCTGGCTGGCAATTGCCTGATCAGAAAGCGGCTTGCGCGGGTCTTCCCTGCTGATCAACTGACGAATACGCCGCATCACCAACGGCACAGCCATAGCCTCACCATGGCGGGTTTCGACACCGGCGGCAAAAAAACTCCGCATGTCAATAACGCCCAATGGTGTTTGCGCGAATTTGCCGTGGGTGAGGCGAGAGATGGTTGATTCGTGTACACCGCAGGCCTGTGCTACCGCAGCCAGTGTCAGCGGGCGTAACGCCAATGCCCCATGGATCAGGAAGTTTCGTTGATAATCAGCAAGAAAACAGCCCATTCTCAGCAAGGTATCAGTGCGCTGTGACAGAGCCTGAAGCAGCCAGTTGGCTTCCTGTTCCGCCTGCTGGATAAAGCGTTTATCGTCGCCCTGCCATTGTCGGCCTTGCCATTGGGGATTCAAGCGAAGGCTTAAACCGCGATAGCGCCGAACTTCAACCTGAAGATGGCCATCCCTGTCGAGCTGAAAGCACAGTTCAGGGAAAATATACATGTTCCCAGCATTAGCGCAGCGACCAGGTGAGGCATCCAAATGCCGCAACAAGGCGCGGGCAGCGGCCACATCAGCGGCCTCGCAGGCAAGTGTTTTGGCAATCCTTTCATCACTGCCAGCAAGCACATCGGCATCCAGCGTCAACAGGGTTTCTGCCAGCGTTCTTAGTTCTTCGGCGATATCCCTGTCGCGCAATTGCAGTGTCAGGCATTCGATGACATCACGGGCAGCGATACCCGCCGGTTCAAGTTGCTGTACGGTGTTGCATAACACATCCCACAGCAAGCGTTCATCGCAACCACACAGGCGACAAAGCTCCCTGCTGTCAGCCCGGAAATAGCCGTCATCATCCAGCGAATCGACAATAGCATGAGCAATGCGGCGACGTTCCTCGTCCATGGGTTCACATGCCAGTTGTTGATGAAGTTGCTGGTGAAGCGATTCCTCCTGATGCCAGTTCTGCTCATGCGTTTCCGTGCTATCACGCTGCATCATGGTATAAACGGCTTCCCAGTCCTCGTCCGGTAGCGTTGCTTGCTGCGCAACAGCATCGTCTGATTCCGCGGATTCATCCGTCAGCGCTTCCGAGTCGCGTTCTAACAGTGGGTTGGTTTCAAGCACGGTTTCAATATATTGTTCAAGTGCCAGCGCGTCCATGGCCAGAATTTTCAGGCTTTGCGCCAGCTGGGGCGCGATGGTAAGCTTGCCTGTCAGCTTTTGCTGTAGTGTCGCGCCCGCGCTTAAGCGGCTCATGCTTTGCACCTCAGATTGCGGAAAATATCAATACAGGATGCTGCTACCAGCAGACGGATC
Organism: Mariprofundaceae bacterium; assembly: GCA_015488125.1. Classification (GTDB taxonomy): domain Bacteria; phylum Pseudomonadota; class Zetaproteobacteria; order Mariprofundales; family Mariprofundaceae; genus AB-137-C09. The sequence continues at coordinate 13,412 of WFOJ01000155.1, read as the reverse complement.
GTGCATCAAACACCGGGCCATCGACGCAAACCCGGCGGTAATGCTCACCATCATGTTCGTTGGTTTTCACCACACAACCGGCACAGCCACCAATGCCACAGGCCATGTATTCCTCCAGCGATACCCAGGTATTCAGTCCATGGCGTTCACCACATGCCGCCACCGCCTGAAGCATGGGATGAGGGCCGCAGGCAATCAGCGAAATATTCTGCCGTTGCGGCGCAGGCACGGCCTGCAACCAGTCCTCCAACATGGTCGGCACATAACCATGGTAACAGCCGGGCAATTCAGGGTTGTTGGATGACAAACGACAGGGAATATCGCGTTCTTCGAGCGAGCGAATCGTCATGTGTACCTGCGGTGAAATACCGGGAAGCATAAAGGTTGAGGGTTGCAGAGCAAAGGGAAATGGTTGCTCGGAACCAGCAAACAGCAACACATCCCCGCCCATGGCCTTCAGGCGATCAGCGGCAAAAATCATCGGGGGAATGCCCACGCCGCCGCCGACACAGGCCACCCGCCCTTTGACCAGGGTTTCCAGATCAAAGGGTGTGCCAATCGGGCCGCACAGTTGCAGATGTTCACCTTGCTGTTTTTGTGCCAGCAGTCGCGTGCCTTCGCCCACCACCTTGAACAAAATATCAATATGCCCGGTCTCAGGGTCGGCGAGCATCAGGGAAACAGGTCGGCGCAAGCGCCCTGGCGCTGCCACCTGAATATGAATAAACTGCCCCGGCTGGGCCTGATGTGCAATCTCAGGTGCGTGCAGGCGCATCACATGCTGCGCCCCCGGATGCTCAATATGTGCCACAATCAAGGCCCGAACTTCGTAAATCATTATCGTCCCCGCCGTCTGCGCAATACATCCATGACCATCCAGGCCATGGCACCGGCACCGATCAGCACAACCACGATGGTAACCAGCAACTCTGTTTGCTCGCTTACCATACCACCAATAAACATATGTACCGTATAAGCAAGAATCAACAGTGAGGCACAGGCACTGATGATATAAACGATGGCTTCCTTCATAGGCAACGAAGCTTGCCGGGAATCACTGCCTAGTCAAAGCCTTCGTTACGCGCATGGTTCTCAAAGCGGGTAAATGCCTTGAGGAAGGTTAAGTTCACATGCCCTGTCGGGCCGTTACGCTGTTTGGCCACGATGATTTCTGCCAGCCCCTCATTCTCCGGGTTCTTGTTGTACACTTCATCACGATAAATAAACATGATAATATCGGCATCCTGCTCAATCGCCCCGGATTCGCGCAAATCCGACATCATGGGTCGCTTGTCCGCCCGCGATTCCAGTGAGCGGTTAAGCTGGGACAGCACGATCACCGGCACTTCCAGCTCCTTGGCCAGGCCTTTGAGCGAGCGGGTAATTTCACTGATTTCCTGATCCCTGCGCTCCGCTGATGCCGAGCCGCTCATCAATTGCAGGTAGTCGATCAGCACCATATCCAGCCGCTTGCACTCGCGCTTCAGACGACGGCACTTGGAGCGTAGCTCAACCACGGAAATGGCGGGGGTATCATCAATAAAGATCTCGGCTTCCGCCAGGGCACCACTGGCGGAGGCCAGTTTGCGCCAGTCTTCAGCAGAAAAGTGCCCGGTGCGCAAATGCTTCATATCGACCCGCGCTTCGGAAGCCAGCATGCGCATGGCAATCTGCTGCGACGACATTTCCAGCGAGAACACCGCCACCACATTCGGCTCGTCAGCGCGAATCGCAGCATTCTGGGCGATATTCATGGAGAATGCCGTCTTGCCCATGCTTGGACGACCCGCCACGATAATCAGATCACCACGCTGCATGCCGGCGGTCATTTCATCCAGATCATGAAAGCCGGTGGCCACCCCTGTGATGTTGCGCTGATCGGCATAGCGCGCCTGCAACTCATTATAGGCTTCAGCCATCAGCGTGCCAAGCTTGCTGAAGGTCGGGCGGGAACGCGAGAAGTTCTCGGCGACGGCAAGCACACGCATTTCAGCCTGATCCAGATGCGTGCTGACATCCCGATCCTTTTCTTCGTACACTTCTTGTGAGACACTGCTGCAAACCGACAACAACTGACGCAAAATCGCCCGCTCGCGGACAATTTCAGCATAGTGACGGACATCGGCGGAAATCGGCGTGGTGTCAATCAAACGACCGAGGTAATCCTCACCACCACAGCGATCCAATTGCTCATGAGTGATCAGAAAATCCTTGACCGTCAGGGCATCGGCCGGCTGGTTTTTGCTTTGCAACTGACTGATCGCCGAGAAAATCAGTCGATTGGCTTCGATATAAAAATGCTCGGGAAGCAGAATACCTTCGAGTCGCTCATAGGCTTCCGGATCGAGCATAATACCGCCGATCACCGCACATTCAGCGTCAAAAGAATGGGGGGGAACCCGTTCACGTAAGCTCATTACAAATACCAGAGAAGAAAAGATGAGGCCAGCATGGCCAGCGGCAAATTCCACCATTGCGGCAACAGCATGCGAATCACGGAAGCGACACAGGCAGCCATGGTGGCCGCAGGTAGAATCAACAGCCAGTCCACGTCATGATAAACATGAATACTCCAGGTGCAAAGTATTGTCATGCTCAATAACAATAATAGCTGGCCTGGTAACGTGTGTTCCGGATGCAGGGAAACCGCCAACGGCAGATAGCCCATACGATCACACAAGCGTGCCAGCGGAAACGATAAACAGGCGCTTAGGGCGATGCCAAAGCCAAACTCGGGCATGCCCTGTTCAAACAAGGTTGCCGCAATCAATAGCGCAAGCCACAGGCTAAACGGTGCCAACAGCGTCGGCTGCCCTGCTGTGGCAGCTCCCAGATGGGGGCTCCATGCCTTGCGCAGGGCCAGCCAGAAGGGTTTTTCGATCAGGCGAGCAGCCAGCAACAGCAATAGCCACAGCAACAAACCCATCCACAGCCATGCCAGTGATTGATAAACAGGCCAGAAAAACACCCAGATGACCATCATCGGCTGCGTTGCCTGCCAGATATCCCGCGGATGAAATCCCTTGTGTAGCAAAAAAACAGCGACCATTGACGTTTGCCACAAACCGATCAGCAGCAGCACTGTCATGAATTGATCAGTATTCGTAGTTCACCCGTGCCATCATCAGTATTGATCCGAATAGCAAGCTTTTATTTGAGCTTGTTATAAAGAAGCGGCCAGATATGCGTGCGAAAATAATCATCCATTTTTTCAATTTTCCCGTTCGTCACCGGCAAGGCCGAATCATCTTTGACAATTTCCGCTGAGATATGCCCCCGTTTGCTGCTTTTCCAGACAATATCGGTGGTGTACAGTTTTTGGGTCAGCTTTCCCTGCCACATCAGGCGCATGTTCAGCATCAGAATTTTCCCTTGCGTGGTGACTGACCAACTGTTCACGCCATCATAATTGCCAACAGGATGGATGAAGCCCAGGACGTTTTTTCCTACATCCTCGGCAAACTGTGCGTTGGCAAACATTTCCTGCAGCTTGGGAGAAGCACGCATGACCCAGCTTTCCTTCGCATCATCACGGGCGACAACCTCACTGACCAGCGAACCGGCTTCAGCAACCGTGTTGATCGTCACCACACACTTGTAACGAGCCGTTGCGCTACGGTCAATGCTCAGGCGGCCATCCATCACAGCGCGTGGAAATGTAGCATTGTCAATCGCATCTTTTACTTTGGCATCCGCCGCTTCCAATCTAACCAGCACGACGGTGTCAGACACCTTGTAGCTGGCTTGCGTTTGCGGATCAATTCCCCAGACGCATACCGGTTTATCCAGCTGCGCCATCCATTGTTTGCCCTCATTACCCGTATCTGCCCAGATACGTCCGCTCACCCGAATCGTGTCGCCCTCAATCATGCAATCAGCCAGTGCCTGTGAGGCATCAACCATCCCTACACACAACACCGCCAGTATTGCTATCCCTAACCGTTTCATCATCACCCTCCTGTTGTTTCCTGTTGTTGCAACTGCACTTCCGCCATATGCAGGCAAGCATCTGCGAGATCATCCAGGGGTGCAAGTACGGCCTCAAAATCATAGGTGTCCAAATGCTGGTTGATCGTCTGGATATATTCTTCCGCAAAGCCTTCCGGTAATATAGCCAGCAGTTCGTCCCAGACATCAATAGCATCACCATCATCATCCATCAGCAGCCCTTTCATTTTTTGCATCAGTGGCAAAACCCGGGCAATATCCAGCTCACAGCGAGTACCATCGCTACTTTTTCCATGTTTGGCGATCAATGAATCAAGGCAGACAAGCACCCGCTCAAGACACGAGACAAGCGCTTGAATATTAACCGCTTCATGATTGCGTAATTGTCGCTCCACGGTCGCCGCCTCTTTCGATAATGGACGCGCCCCCAGGCTGCCGGCCAACCCTTTCAGGGTATGAACCCGACGAACAGCCGCTTCGTGCTGCCCGCTATCAATCTCCTGCTGCAACAACTGTCCGCAATCCTGTTGTGTTTTGTAGAATTTTTCCAGAACTTTACAGTAAAGCGCCGGGTCACCTGACATTCGGGCCAATCCTTCATCAACATCGATGACTGTCTGATCAACAGCGCGCAGCCGTTGCTCACAACTGGCATCCACGGGTAATGGCGAAGTCTTCTCGGCGCTATGCCCGGATTTCTCCCTTACCCATCGGGCCAGTTCGCGGTACATGACTTCCGGTTCAATGGGTTTGGCCAGATGGGCCTGCATGCCAGCCTTCAGACAGGCTTCGGCATCGCCAGCCATGGCATTGGCGGTCATTGCAATAATGGGAAGTTCTGCGTATTCCGGCATCTCGCGAATGCGCTGTGTTGCTTCAATACCGCCCATCCGGGGCATTTGAAGATCCATTAGCACAATATCGTATGGCTTGTTGCGTATGCAATCAATGGCTGCCAGACCATCGGCGGCGCAATCGACATCCACATGTACTTTTTCAAGCAAGGCCAGGGCAATTTCACGATTGATCTCGTTATCTTCCACCAGCAAAACACGAAGACCTTTCAAGTGGGATACGTCCATTGCTGTTTGCTCGTGGTGTTGATCCTGGCTGTTTTCAATGGCGGAGAGCCGCAAAGCCGCCTTCAGTGTGCTGAGGAATGTTTGCTGAGTAAACGGTTTTTGCAACACGGCATCGGCGCCAGCCTCCACCCAGTGTTCCATGGATTGTGTCACTTCATAACCTGTCATCATCACCACAACAGGGGGCTCATTCGCGAACGACATTTCCTGTTTAATGTGTTGGCATGCCTGCAAGCCATCGATACCGGGCATTTGCCAATCCATCAGTACCAGCGCAATACCGGGATTTGTTTCCAATTCACGCCAGGCAGCTTCCGCGCAATCAACAGCTATTGCCTGCATGCCAAGTTTATGGGTGTATGCACACAGCATCTCTTGTGTTTCAGTCCGATCATCAACGATCAGCACCTGCATGCCTTCAAGTTGTTGGCACAATAGCGACGCTTGCTGATCATCATTCTCTGCCTGTAAACCCAGACGAATGCTGAAGGTAAACTCGCTTCCCTTACCTTCTTCGCTACGAACGGAAATTTCTCCTCCCATCATACTCACCAGTTGCTTGCAAATAGCTAGACCAAGACCAGTGCCACCATAACGTCGAGAAATCGAACTATCGACCTGTGCAAAAGCATCAAACAGGCCGGCTTGTCGTTCAGGCGGGATACCAATACCCGTATCCGAAACAGAAAAACAAAAATCTGCACGACTGCGTAAGCGAGTAAGCAACGAAATGTGCAGACGAACTTCCCCATGTTCGGTAAATTTCAGCGCATTATTCAGAAGATTTAACAATACCTGATTCAGACGCAGAGCATCGCCAATCACCTGCATCGGCAAATCAGGTGGGTAGTCAAAAATCAGTCGCAAACCCTTTTCTCGCGCCTTGTCCACCAGTATAGCAGCACATTGGTCCAGCAGCCCGGCCAGATCAAAGGGGGCGAATTCAATATCCATTTTTCCAGCTTCAATTTTGGAGAAATCAAGAATATCATTAATGATGCCCAGCAGGTTTTCCGCTGCTGTCAGAGTCTTGAGCTGATAGTCGCGCTGTTGACGCGATAATTCCGTATCCAGCATGAGATGAGAGAGGCCAATAATGGCATTCATGGGTGTGCGAATTTCATGACTCATATTGGCCAGGAATGCACTTTTGGCTTCATTAGCGCTTTCTGCCTGCTCTTTGGCTTGTTGTAATTCCCGGGTGCGCTGCTGGATTTTTAATTCCAGATTCTCATTAAACTCCTGTAATCGAAATTCAGCCTCTTTTTGTTTCGTTAAATCAGCCAGCATGGTGATGTAGGCAGATTGTCCATCAAATTCTAGTAGGCGCGTGGAGGCTGACACCCACACAAATTTGCCATTTGGAGAACATAACCGCGTTTCAACCGCATCCACCACACCTTTTTCGGCCAGTTGCCGACGAATGTTCTTATGATCCTGTTCCGGCACAAATTCGGCAATACTGTGGGGGACGTTGATGTCCACGGTTTCCTCACCACCAATCAGGGTCAGCGCCGCCGGATTATAAAAAATAATTTCTGCATTCTCTTCCTTGCTGATAATGATCGGCATGGGCGCATGCTCAATCATCGCACGAAAGCGTTGCTCACTCAGCTCCAGACGATGATGCTGCGCATACAGCCTTAAAAAGGCATCCTCCAGATGTGACAACATATCATTAAAAGCTGTTGCCAGGGCACCAATCTCGTCGTCGCGCTTGAAGTGTACGCGTTCAAAACGCTGCCCCTGCCCCAAACGGGCATATTCTTGCCACTGGTGTACCTCTTTAGGATCCAGCAATTGCTTCATGCGATGAGCCAGGTCACGCACAGGGCGGGTAACTTGTTGGTGTAGTAAATAACTGAATATCAGCGCGATCAGCAGAACCAGTAGTAAAGTACCGATTACGGTGTACATGGTTGAACGCATGCTGGCATGCAGGGTATCCAGGCCGGATTCGATCAACACATAGCCCAGTATCTGCCCCTTATCGTTCAGTGGATGCGATACGCGCACGATATTGTCACCAAAATAACTGGCATCTGCCAGTTCTCTCATGGGGTGAAACAACAGGCGGTGATTGTGTTCGGCATCGGCAAATACCGTATAATCACGGCGTAACACCTGAATACGCATGTTTTTATGTACTTGTGTGATTTGTTGCATCAACGACTTCGCTCGTCGCTCGTCATCAAAACGCAGCGCCGGTATAAAGCTTTGCCCCACCAGGGTCGCGGCTGTCAACAGGCGGTTTTCTGTGCCTTGTTTTAACGTTTTGCTGTTAAAATATACCCAGGATGCAGCCATGATGCCAACGCTGATCAATACGGTGATCAGCAACATGAATATCAATCGGTTTCCCAGTGACAACTTCACTGATTCACTACCTTTCTTGCCATGTCAAGCACATCAGCGTTCAGATAGAGTCCACTATCGCGAATCGCTTTCAGGTTGACATCAAAACGCAGACGCTCCTCTTCCTCCACAAGTTCCAGCATGCCCCCCAGTTGTACAAAATCAGCTTCATCCGACACGGTCATAACCGGGTGTTTTGCCACATGTTCCAGCAAGGCAAGCAGGCGAACATCCTCCATATCGTGTACATACAATACATGTGCGCCATCCACACAGGAAACAGTTTGGCAACGACGCACCTCCATGTCCGGTGGGTATTCACTTTTTTGTGAAATAACTTCCAGTTGATCGGCGAACACAGGTGAACCGTACACGGCAACAATGACCTTCGTTCTGCTGCCTGGATCGTCAGGCCATGACGCAAAGCGAATAAAGTTATACAAATACACGCCCTTCATCAGTGAAATATTCACCGTTCCAGCAGCTAGCCCCCTTTCCTGCATGCTGATCAGAAAGATGGCAAAAACGAGGCATAAAAGCAGTAGTTTCGCGATTTTTATTACGCTTGAACAAAGGTTCATAAAGGTACTTTCATGGCAATAGCGAAGGAACGAGGTTGCTGTTGGGAGCCTGTGAATTTGATGCCACCACTACTGGCATTGGTATAACGCCGATCGAACACATTAAAAATCGACAGTTCAATATCACCGAGTTGAAAGGCATTCCGCCAGCCAAAATGCAAATCGTATAGCGAATACCCTGGCACTTTGAGTTTCAGTGCCGGATTCAGAGGATCTGCCTTGTTGATGTTGGATTTTCCGACAAAATGGCTGTTACTCATCAACTGCCATGCTCCCCAACCCAGACTGAAGCCAAGTCGTACATGCTGTCTGGCAACATAGGGAAGTTCAGACGCAATTGAGCCTGCGCCAGAACTAATGCTGCCATCAACATAGCTGTAGCTCGCCCAAATTCTGCTTTGCCAGTTACCCTCCCATGTATGTTCATGATGTACATACAATTCACCACCATAGAAGGTTTCATCGCCAATGTTCTGATTGGTTTCAACAAAACCAATGGCTGCGTTAGTCGGTATTTGCACCGAACCGGTATTTTTGGCAGCAAAAATCACATTGTTGACCTGTGCCCGGTAAATACTGGCCGCTACATAGATATTACGCCATGACGTTCCCTGGGCGCTTAATTCAAGCGTGCGCGACTTCTCCGGTTTCAGGTAAGGGTTGGCAAGATGAAAAAAGCCACTCTGGTATTGCCCTGCCGCATTTTGAGCGCCGGAAAAAGAGCCGTAAACTTCATGTGTTTCCACCGTCGATGGTGCACGGAATGCTTCGCCATACATCAGCTTGTACGCCCATGAGTTGACAGGACGCCAAACGATACTTAGGCGCGGGTTCCAGCTACCACCATAACGGGAATCACGGTCATAGCGCAAACCGGTAGTGGTGCTCCAGTGGCGGTTGATACGCCAGTTATGCTGTACAAAGATGCCATATTGGTTGTAGCGCAAATCATAAAGCGTAATGGGAACGCTGTTGTTGGTATTGGGGTAATACATCAGCTGACCGCTAACAGCCATGGCTGGATTCACCGGCAGTGGCGTGTCCGGTGTTTTCGGAATGGAGTGATAGCTGCCAAGGCTGATACCCATGGTCAGGTTCATGTGATCATTGAGATTCCAGGCCAACTGCTGCTCCAGTTCCAGGCGGTCGTTGCGCATGTATTGGTAACCCATCTGAAAATCCGTGTAACGGTTACGAAAGGCACTGCTCGGTGCAACTTCCAGGCGGCTGCCATCAAGCAGGGTGATGGATTCGATATTGTTGCCCAGCAAACGCTTGTAGCGCGCATACAGCGTGGTAATATCCTGTTGCCAAAAAGCTGCCGGATCATAAATTACGCCAGATGGCTTTTCGCCAATACTGCTGAGGTGGCGCTCCCGGTTGTGATACACCCCCATGTCGAAACCGGGCAATAAGTGAAGTTTCGCATAACCGGAAGAAGCAGCCACAGGTGAGACATAAGCTTCACGGGAAGCGGCGGGAACAACCACGGTGCCACCAAAGGTTCTGGCATCCACAGCGGTAAAATCGGTGGGGTAGTAACGACTCAAATCAGCCGTATCATCGCGAAAACCGTGGCCCGACAGCAACAGTGAGCGCGTCTTGCCCAGCGGCACTTGCAACGAGGCAGCGCCACGCATGCGGTGCGTGGAGCCACTGCCCAGTGCCAGTTCCCCCCGCCGCTGTGTAACATCGCGGGAAATCAGGTTGATCACGCCGGCTGCAGCATCAGCACCATACAAAGCAGAGGCCGGGCCATACACCACTTCAATGCGGTCAATGGCTTCCAGTGAAAAATTATTGGCAATGGTAATACTGTCGCCACCGGGGTCGGTGATGCGCACACCGTCAAGCAGCAGCAGAAACTTGTTGCTGCCATACAATCCGCGCCAGGAAATACGATGGTAACTGGTGCTCGACGTATGGTGTTGAATATGCAGACCGGGTAAATCTTCCAGCACATCAATCAGGCTGTGATAATGCCGCAGGCGCATTTCACGGCGGGAGATCACCAGCATATTGGCAGGTGCATCTGCCAGTTCTTCGGCATGCCGGGAAGCAGTTTCCACCTTGACGCTCATGATTTGCTCCATGGACATGGATAGCAAATCATTCATCTCATTTGCCACGCTCTCGCTGGCGCAACAAAACAATGACAGAACGCATAATATTGGAAACATTTTTACCCCCCTCTTGACGCATACAGCGATTGTATCGCTGAAAAGGGCGTTATTATTCTCGGTAGAAAGATGCAAGCAATCGCATTTTTTTGCGATTTGTTTAGACCTCAAATACGGAACTAAAACAGCATTCCTCTGGCTCGAGTCAACATATCTTCCACGGTATCCATCCAGCCTTCTACGGGGATACGTATTTTCTTGCTTTTGCGTCCATACTTCATGGCATACATTTTCAGCCACTTGCGATTCCAGGTAAGTCTGAGCTGGTAAAAATCATCAGGGTAACGATGCGCCCAGCGCTGCGAGCGGGCATAAGCATCGTCCAGTGAAATTAAATCGGATTCGGCGGTGCACATCAGCATCATATTGGCCCGGCTGTACATGCGCATGGTGGTTCTGACCCCCAACTCCGTGATACGCGAAGAACCAGGCAGTAATTCGTCATAATACAGCAATAAGGCGGCCATCACCGAGCGGCGCAACGCCAGTTTCTGATCATGAGCCAGGGTATAAACATAGGTTTTCAATGATTCATGAATCAAGCGGTTAAAACGGAAGGTATCAATTTTATCGGCATTCAGTACATAGGAATGCGCGGCGGCAAATTGCAAAAACTCGGTGTGCGTCAGTGCCGGAATCACGTTTTTGCTTTGCAGGAAGCTGACCAGTTCCCAGTCAAATTCAACGGCCATGGCCAGTGTGATATGCAAGGATAATTCCTCTTCATCCATATAACGGAAGAAGCGGTTCATCAATTCCTTGGGAGTGCGCCCGATATGTTTCGCTGGATCAAAATCGTTGGTATGCGTTTCCAGGGCTTCCAGGCAAATATCCAGATAAAAAGGATGGTAAAACTGCGTGCCGTCAGGTCCGGTGGATTCACGGCAAGCCCGTTGAATGGCAGTTGCATGCTGCTTCAGTAAAAAGCCAAGCGCCGCATTGCCTTCGCGCTGGTACAGTTTTAGACCGGCTTCAATATATTCATGAACATCCTCTTCTTTCAGACCCAGCAGGTGGCGGTGGTCAATAAAGTGTTCATTCCAGCGGGCGTCATCATTGGGGTCATCATATGCTGCCCAGTTGGTTCGCTCTCGCCCGAGCAATACAACTCCGGCACGTTTACTGTATTCCTCATCAAGCAGCAGCGAGGCCATGAAGCCTTCGACGATGGCACGCTCAGTCTTTTTGGAGACGCGCTCATAACCATCAAGCACCAGGATAAAGGAACGGTTGTTTTCAACCAGAAACATGCCAAGGTCTTCGGCCAGCAGCCCTGGAAGTTTGCGTTCAATATCACCAGCGCGCCATTGGTCAATGGAATTAAGATCAATGCCCATGCTTTCCATCAGCGAACGTTCGCGTTCGCGTTCCTGCATATGCCGAAGAGCGCGGCTCATCATGTTGCCGATGGGCAGGATTTCGATCATCGTACCCAATCCCCGAAACAAGGAGCCAAACACGCCACTTCTTTTGGCCATGCTCTCAAAGAAATGACGCACCGGGCCATCATCCAGCGATACTTCCTCGTTGGATTTTTCCATGTATTTTAGATAAACAAAGTCAAAGCCGAGCAGGCTGCTTTCAGTCGCCTGAAAAATCATGGTGCGCAGATTCCACAACAACTGAACAGCGGAAATATCCTCTGCCTTATCCGAGTCAACATCAAGATTGATGTAAATCGCATCGTGATCGGGATGATTCTTTTCAAACTCATCCCAAACGTAAGAAACCAGTGTGCTTTTGCCAACGCCGCCGATACCGTAAAAGCTGATAATAGGTCGCTCGGGCTGACGATCCTCAGCGATAATGTCTTCAAAAAAACGCGCTAGCGTCCTGCGCTCTTCACGTCTGTCCGTAAACAACTCACGGGCGCGTAACTCCCGTCGCTCTTGCTGTGTGGTATAGCTGTTACGGTTGCCGCCTTTTTTTCTAGCCACGCCTTGTTACCTCTGCTGTGAGTATGACGAATACCGCCATCAGCTCTTTTTCTCAATTTGCAAAAATTCACGCATGGCATCAAGTTCAGCCGTACACTGCCCAAGAATATTGCGTAATAATCGCGACTGGCGATTAAGCATCAGATGCGTATTGACCCGCGTGCGAACAACTGCTGGTTTAACCGGCTTGGTGATATAATCAACGGCACCAAGATCAAAGCCTTTTACCTCATCATCAGCATCAGACATGGCCGTTACAAAGATAATGGGAATACGCGCCGTTTTGGGGTCACTCTTCAGAATGGTACAAACCTCGTAACCATCCATGCCCGGCATCATCACATCCAGTAGAATCAAATCCGGTGGGGTTGCCGAGGAGGCCATTTCAATGGCACGCTCACCATTAGTTGCCACTTTAACCCTGTACATCCGGCGCAGTACGCCTCGCAAAACATCAATATTTTCCGCTGTATCATCAACCACCAGAATGGTAGCGCGCTCCTCCTGCATAAATCCCCCAAGGTAACCAGATATGGGCCGGATTATGCGAGATTTCACGCATTATTCAACCATGAATAGCATGAAGCCCGCATATGTTTTCAACACCTCTGTCATTTCGATCCGTTTGCAAAGAAATGCCGCCATTCGCTATCAGCAAGACGTACATTTAACCAAAATTCAGTTGTTCGCAGTAAATTTGCCAAAATTTGACAGACTCCTAGAGTACCGCGTCCGTTTTGCGGGCAGGGCGTGTTGTTATCAGCGCGCTGAAATTACTTCAGGAGAGAAGAGGTATGAGTCGCAATTTTGTGTTTACCTCGGAATCTGTTTCCGAAGGGCACCCGGATAAGGTCGCGGATCGCATTTCCGACAGTGTGCTGGATGCCATTCTGGCACAGGATCCGGATGCTCGCGTCGCTTGTGAAACGATGATCAATACCGGCATGATTGTGCTTTCTGGCGAAATCACCACATCCGCCAATATTGATTATCAGCAAATCGCCCGCGATGCGGTCAAGGATATTGGCTACAACTCATCCGAGATGGGCTTTGATTATAATTCCTGCGCCGTGCTGGTGGCGATGGACAAACAATCTGTGGATATTGCTGCCGGTGTCAACGAAGGCGAAGGCATTGACCTGGATCAGGGCGCGGGTGATCAGGGACTGATGTTCGGTTATGCCAGCAATGAAACCGATGTGCTGATGCCAACGCCGATTCATTTGTCGCATCAACTTGTGGCCAGGCAGGCGCAGGTACGCAAATCCGGCCAACTGGCGTTTTTGCGTCCGGATGCCAAATCCCAGGTCAGCGTGCGTTATGCGGATG
>WFOJ01000154.1 GCA_015488125.1 Mariprofundaceae bacterium | reverse complement strand
TATGCCAGCAATGAAACCGATGTGCTGATGCCAACGCCGATTCATTTGTCGCATCAACTTGTGGCCAGGCAGGCGCAGGTACGCAAATCCGGCCAACTGGCGTTTTTGCGTCCGGATGCCAAATCCCAGGTCAGCGTGCGTTATGCGGATGACAAACCAGTGGCCATTGATGCCGTGGTTTTGTCCACACAGCACAGTGATGATATTTCACATGACGATCTATGCCGTGAATGCATGGAACACATCATCAAACCGGTACTTGAACCGACCGGCTTGCTACACGCTGACACCGCTTATCACATCAATCCGACCGGGCGTTTTGTGATTGGTGGCCCGGTAGGGGATTGTGGTCTGACAGGACGTAAAATCATTGTCGATACCTATGGTGGCTTTGGCCGTCACGGCGGCGGCGCTTTTTCCGGTAAGGACCCTTCCAAGGTGGATCGTTCAGCAGCTTACGCTGGCCGCTATGTGGCCAAAAACATCGTTGCCGCCGGTCTGGCGGACCGTTGCGAAATTCAGGTTTCCTACGCAATTGGCGTGGCACGCCCAACTTCCATCATGGTCAACACTTTTGGCACCGGCGCTATCGACGATGAAAAAATCGCCGAACTGGTCAGTGAGCATTTTGATCTGCGCCCGAAAGGCATTGTGCAAATGCTGGATCTGCTGCGTCCGATTTATGCCCAAACGGCTGCTTATGGTCATTTTGGTCGCGAACTGGATGATTTCACCTGGGAGAAAACCGACAAGGCCGAAACACTGCGCAGTACTGCTGGCATTTAACTCCTGAGGAGATGGGTTGAGGAGCGCTGCAACGATGAATTCATCGCCAGGCTCAACCACGTTTAACGAAAACGGCGCTCATAACATTAACGCAAGAGAGTTATTGCTATGAGTCAAACGACTGATTACAAAGTTGCCGATCTTTCCCTGGCTGAGTGGGGACGTAAGGAACTGACCATCGCCGAGACAGAAATGCCCGGATTGATGGCAATCCGTGAAAAATATGCATCAAAACAACCACTTAAAGGGGCACGCATTGCCGGTTCCCTGCATATGACCATCCAGACGGGGGTACTCATTGAGACCCTGACAGCATTGGGTGCAGAAGTCCGCTGGGCATCCTGCAATATCTTTTCGACGCAGGATCATGCCGCCGCCGCCATGGTTAAGGCTGGCGTGCCAGTATATGCCTACAAGGGTGAATCACTGGAAGAATACTGGGAATATACCCACCGCATCATGGAATGGCATGATGGCGGCACGCCGAACATGATTCTTGACGATGGTGGTGATGCCACGCTATTGCTGATTCTCGGCAGTAAGGCAGAACAAGATATTTCCGTGCTGGACAACCCGGAAAGTGAAGAAGAAACATACCTTTACGCAGCCATCAAAAAGCGGCTGGCAGAAGACCCAACATTTTATTCACGCACTGCTGCCAATATCAAGGGCGTAACCGAAGAGACGACAACGGGCGTCCACCGCCTGTATCAGATGCAGGAACGCGGCGAACTGCCATTCCCGGCCTTCAACGTCAATGATTCCGTCACCAAATCCAAGTTTGACAACCTCTATGGTTGCCGTGAGTCATTGCTCGATGGCATCAAGCGTGCCACTGATGTGATGATTGCGGGCAAGATCTGCGTTGTGCTGGGTTATGGCGACGTGGGCAAGGGCTGCGCGCAGGCCTTCAAGGGCATGGGTGCTACGGTGTGGGTGACTGAAATTGACCCGATCTGCGCCTTGCAGGCGGCCATGGAAGGCTACCGCGTGGTGAATATGGATGAAGCCTGCAAGCTGGGCAATATTTTTGTGACCACCACAGGGAACTTCAACGTCATCAACCATGATCACATGGCAGCCATGCCGGATCAGGCCATCGTCTGCAATATCGGTCATTTCGATAATGAAATTGATGTGGCATCGCTGCGTCAGTACGAATGGGAAAACGTCAAGCCACAGGTTGACCAGATCATCTTCCCGGATGGCAAACGTATCACACTGCTGGCGGAAGGCCGCCTGGTGAATCTTGGTTGTGCGACAGGGCATCCAAGCTTTGTCATGTCCAACTCATTCTCCAATCAGACACTGGCGCAGATTGAGCTGTTCAACAACACTGAAAAATATCCGGTGGGGGTTTATACCTTGCCAAAGATTCTGGATGAAGAGGTCGCTCGTCTGCATCTGGAAAAAATTGGCGCTTCACTGACAAAGCTGACGCAACAGCAGGCCGATTATATCGGCGTACCGGTTGAAGGACCATATAAGCCGGATCATTATCGTTATTAGAGACCGGGGAAGACAGGTTTTATACGACTTATAAGACCTATGGGACTTTATCAACAGGAGCGGCATTGCCGCTCCTGTTTTTTTTGGTTTTTTGCTACCAACAAAACTTTACATAATATACATTATGGGAAGTTATATGCCTGCCTCTCCCCTAAAACCGTGGCAATCAGGAAACAAACAACATAGCATTTTGCCATGCTTCGCTATGCTTTTTCCCGCTTGCTGGCCATGCTGCCGCTATTGCTGGGTATTACGGTGATTTCTTTTGCCATGATGCATTTGGCACCAGGTGAGCCGTCGGTGGTCGGTCAGGAATTTAATCCCAAGGTGTCCGCACAGGATATTGAACGCCTGCGACACTATTACG
>WFOJ01000153.1 GCA_015488125.1 Mariprofundaceae bacterium | reverse complement strand
TTCGGCTTGTATGTTGTTTTGATTACTCGGAGTCATCTATGGGCAAGCAAGCAACGTCAGATCAGTCCACGATCGTCAAACGCATCAGAAAAAACTTCGGTCGCATCGAAGCTCCACTGGATATGCCAAACCTGCTGCATTTGCAGCTTGAATCTTATCATGATCTTGTGGGTGTCGGGCACGGAGATACTGATATTAACGATTCACGATTGGCTGCGATATTTCGTAGCGTTTTCCCCGTGCGTGACTATGGTGGTGCTGCCGAGCTTTGCTTTGACGGCCTGGAATACAGTAAACCGCGCTATGATCTGGATGAGGCGCGTAGCCGCGACCTAACCTATGCACTACCGATCAAGGTTAAGCTCCGTTTACGGATTTTTGAAGTAGAGGAGGATGGCAAGCCATCCCGCCGCAAGGTTCGCGAAGAACGCCAGCAACATGTTTATATGGGGGAAATTCCCCTGATGACCGATCATGGATCGTTTGTGATCAATGGTACGGAACGTGTGATTGTGTCTCAGGTACACCGTTCTCCGGGCGTGTTTTTTGACCACGATGGTGGCAAGGGCCATTCATCGGGCAAATTTTTGTTCAAAGCCCGCCTGATTCCTTACCGTGGATCGTGGCTGGATTTTGAATTTGACATTAAGGACAAGATTTTCTTCCGTATCGACCTGCGTCGCAAAATGCCAGTGGGTATTCTGCTGAAGGCACTGGGTCTGAACACGCAGGAAATTCTCGACCGCTTTTACAAACGGCGGCTGTACCGCATCCATAACGATGGCTTCCAGATGAAAGTGGATGCGGAGCTGATGCTCGGCTCACGTGCCAATATTCCGATTGAACTCAATGGCAAAACGCTGGTTGCCGAAGGTAAGAAAATCAACCGGGTAGCGTTGCGCAAACTGGCGGAAGCTGGCGTCGAATGGTTGGATATTCCCGATGAAAAAATGATCGGAGAAGTGATTGCCGAACCTGTTGTCGTCGGTGATGATGTGCTGTTTGAACAAAATCACGAACTGACGGAAGAATCCCTGTCGGCATTGCGCGGTGCTGATATTGAGCAATTTGATTGCCTGTTTATTGACCCCTTTATCCGAGGACCCTGGCTGGCAGATACTTTGCGCATGGATGTGGTACAATCGCGGGAAGAGGCGCAGGTTGAAATTTATCGTATGTTGCGCCCTGGCGAGCCACCAACGGTCGAAACGGCAAGAGCGCTGTTTGAGTCCTCCTTTTTTGATAGTAATCGCTATGATTTGTCCCGTGTCGGACGCATGAAGCTGAACAGCCGCCTGGGCATCAGCGATGATGATGTGCCACTGGATTACGGCGTGCTGCGCCTTGAAGATATTTTGTTGACGCTGGATACCTTCCTCAATCTGCGCGATGGTATTGGTGAGATAGATGACATTGATCATCTGGGTAACCGTCGTCTGCGTTCAGTGGGCGAGTTGCTGGAAAATAATATTCGTGTTGGTCTTTCTCGCATGGAACGGGCTATTCGTGAGCGAATGACCTCCGGTGATGTCAATGAAATGAATCCAACCGACCTGGTCAATGCCAAGCCCTTGATCGCAGCCATCAAGGAGTTCTTCAGCAGTTTCCAGTTATCACAATTCATGGATCAGACTAATCCGTTGTCGGAAGTCACGCATAAGCGTCGTTTATCCGCGCTGGGTCCCGGCGGCCTGTCACGCGAACGTGCCGGCTTTGAAGTGCGCGACGTACATCCTACGCATTATGGCCGCTTGTGTCCGATTGAAACGCCTGAAGGGCCGAATATTGGCCTGATCAACTCCCTCTCCTGCTTCGCACGGGTTAATGAATTCGGTTTTATCGAAACACCGTATCGCAAGGTGGAGAATGGTCGAGTGACGGGGGAGGTCACCTATTTGTCGGCCATCGACGAGGCAGGCCATGTGATTGCACAGGCTAATGCTGTGATCAATGAAGATGGCGCGTTCGAGGCAGATTTGGTTCAGTGTCGTTGTGACGGCGATTTCATCATGGCTGCGCCGGAAGATATTACCTATATGGACGTGTCTCCTTCACAGGTGGTATCCGTCTCTGCTGGTCTGATTCCGTTTCTTGAGCATGATGATGCCAACCGTGCGCTGATGGGTTCAAACATGCAGCGTCAGGCAGTACCGCTGGTGCGGGCGGAGAAACCGCTGGTCGGTACAGGCATGGAAGCACATGTGGCACGCGACTCGGGCGTGTGTGCCATCGCCAAGCGTGGTGGTGTGATCGAGAGCGTGGATGCTGGGCGCATCGTGGTACGTGTACACGATGATGAGCAGGTAGAAGGCGAACCGGGTGTTGATATTTACCGCTTGTTCAAGTATCGCCGTTCCAATCAGAACAGTTGCTTTAACCAGCGTCCCCTGGTCAAGGTTGGCGATGTCGTCACCAAGGGGGAGATTATCGCCGATGGGCCTTCTACTGATCAGGGTGAACTGGCACTGGGGCGCAATGTCACGGTGGCCCTGATGCCATGGCGCGGTTATAACTTTGAGGATGCGATTGTTATTTCCGAGAAACTGGTCAAGGAAGACGTGTATACCTCCATTCACATTGAAGAATTTGAGTGCGTGGCACGTGAAACCAAGCTTGGCCCTGAGGAAATCACCCGCGATATTCCCAATTCCAGCGAAGAAGCGCTTCGTCACCTGGATGAATCAGGCGTTGCCTACATTGGCGCTGAGGTAAAGGCTGGTGATGTTGTCGTCGGCAAGATCACACCCAAGGGCGAGACGCAGTTGTCGCCGGAAGAAAAGTTGTTGCGCGCCATTTTTGGTGAAAAGGCCAGCGACGTTCGCGATAGTTCCCTGCGCATCAAGCCAGGTGAGGAAGGCGTGGTTGTTGATGTGCAGATTTTTACACGTCGTGGCGACGAGAAAGACGATCGTGCCAAGGCGATTGAAGAAAACGAAATCGAAAAGCTCTATGCCGACAAGGAAGAAGAGCGTCGTATTCTTGAAGGCAATGTCCGCAAACGTTTGTTGCAATTGCTTGATGGTCAGGAAGCGTTCAAGGTCAAGGGGCTGAAAAAAGGCGAGGTGATCAGTACTGCCCATCTGGAGACGTTGTCCTTGCGTGATTTGAGCCGTGCTTCTGTCGCGGATGATGAGGTCAATGCGCGTATCAGCGATATTCTGGAAAGTATGGAACGCGAGCGTGGCAGACTGGAATCCCGCTTTGAAGAGAAAGTGGCCAAGGTTCGCGAAGGTTCGGAGCTGAAACCGGGTGAAATCAAGATCGTTAAGGTGTATGTTGCCGTTAAACGCAAACTGCAACCGGGCGACAAAATGGCAGGTCGCCATGGTAACAAGGGCGTGATTTCGGTGATTGTTCCGGAAGAAGATATGCCTTACAACGAACACGGTGTGCCGGTGGATATTTGCCTGAACCCACTGGGCGTGCCATCGCGTATGAATATTGGTCAGATTTTTGAAATGCATATGGGGCATGCGGCCAAAGAGTTGGGGCATCGTATTCAGGAAATGTTACAGGCCAATGTCGATATTGATCAACTGCGCGCCTTTTTGCTGGAGGCTTATCAGGAAGATCGCAAGGCATGTAATACCATTTCAGCCATGTCCGACGACGATGTATTGGCGCTGGCGCAGCAACTGCGTGATGGCTTGCCAATTGCCACACCGGTGTTTGATGGCGCCAAGGAAAAAGATATTCATCGCATGCTGAAGCAGGCAGGCGTATCTGTCAGTGGTCAGTGTATCCTGTATGATGGTCGCACCGGTGAGCCTTTCGATCGTCCGGTTACCGTGGGTCAGATGTATATTCTCAAGCTGCATCACCTGGTGGATGAAAAAATTCACGCTCGCTCGACTGGCCCTTATTCACTGGTGGCGCAACAGCCACTGGGCGGGAAGGCCCAGTTTGGGGGGCAGCGTTTTGGTGAAATGGAGGTATGGGCGCTGGAAGCCTACGGCGCAGCCTATACCCTGCAGGAAATGCTGACAGTGAAATCCGATGATGTGCAGGGACGCACCCGGATGTATGAGTCCATTGTACGCGGTGATATGACCTTTGAAGCTGGTCTTCCTGAATCGTTCAATGTGATGAGCAAGGAGCTGAATGCCTTGTGTATTGATCTTGAAATGATCAAAAAGCCAGCAGAGGAAGAGGAATAAGCCATGCAGCAATTGCTTAATATGTTCCAAAAACCCACAGGTGTTGACAAGTTTGACGGTCTGCGGGTCGGGCTGGCCAGTCCGGAAAAAATTCGTTCATGGTCATTTGGCGAGGTGAAAAAGCCTGAGACCATTAACTATCGTACCTTCAAGCCGGAGCGCGATGGTTTGTTTTGTGCCAAAATCTTTGGCCCGATCAAGGATTATGAATGCCTGTGCGGCAAGTACAAGCGGTTGAAACACCGTGGCGTGGTTTGCGAAAAATGCGGCGTGGAAGTCATCCAGTTCAAGGTTCGTCGCGAACGCATGGCGCATATTGATCTGGCAGCGCCGGTAGCGCATATCTGGTATCTGAAAAGTTTGCCATCGCGCATTGGTTTGCTGCTGGACAAAACGCTGAAAGAGCTGGAACGCATTCTTTATTTTGAGTCTTACGTCGTGCTTGATCCGGGATTAACCAGTCTTGATCAGTATCAGGTGCTGACAGAAGATGAATATATTGAAGCATTTGAAGCCTATGGTGAAGAATTTCGCGCAGGCATGGGTGCAGAAGCGATTCGCGAGATGCTGCAAAGCATTGATTTGCAGGAGGAGCGTCAAACGCTGCGGGCGCAAATTGCTGCCACTCGCGCTGTTACCCGCCTGACCAAACTGACCAAGCGTTTGCAGACGGTGGATGCCATGATCGAATCTGGCAACAAGCCGGAATGGATGATACTGGAAGCCATTCCGGTGTTGCCACCGGAAATTCGTCCACTGGTATCACTTGACGGTGGACGCTTTGCCACCTCTGATCTGAATGATTTGTATCGTCGGGTCATCAACCGCAACAATCGCCTGCGCCGTTTGCTGGAACTGAATGCGCCGGAAATTATCACCCGTAACGAAAAGCGTATGCTACAGGAATCGGTGGATGCGCTGTTTGATAACGATCGTCGCTCCAAACCGATCACCGGCACCAACCGGCGTCAATTAAAATCGCTCTCCGATGTGATCAAGGGTAAACAGGGGCGTTTTCGTCAGAACCTGTTAGGTAAACGCGTTGACTACTCCGGTCGCTCCGTGATTGTGGTTGGCCCTGAACTGAAATTACATCAGTGTGGCTTGCCGAAAAAAATGGCGCTGGAGTTATTTCGTCCCTTCATTTACCACAAACTGGAGGCACGCGGTCTGGCGACCACCATCAAGGCAGCCAAGCGTTTGGTAGAGCAGGAAATTCCGGAAGTATGGGATATTCTGGCCGAAGTTATTCATCAACACCCGGTGCTGCTGAACCGAGCGCCAACTCTGCATCGTCTGGGCATTCAGGCCTTTGAGCCGTTGCTGATCGAAGGCAAGGCAATTCAGTTGCATCCACTGGTGTGTACAGCCTTTAATGCCGACTTTGATGGCGACCAGATGGCGGTACATGTACCACTTTCTATTGAGGCACAAACGGAAGCCCGCGCATTGATGATGGCTTCCAATAATGTGCTCTCACCGGCCACGGGCAAACCCGTTATCGTACCTACGCAGGATATGGTGCTTGGTTTGTATTACCTCACCCGGGAAAAACCGTTTGAAAAAGGCGAAGGCATGGCATTTGCTTCGCCAGAAGAGGCGGAACGCGCCTATCATGCCGGTGTTGTCGGCCTGCATGCACGGGTGACATGCCGGATACGTGGGCAACGGGAAAAAACAACGGTAGGCCGCGCTATTCTTTCCACCGTATTACCGGAACAACTGCCTTTTTCGCAGATCAACTGTGTGTTGGTCAAGAAACGGGTAGCGAAATTGATTGAGGAGAGCTATCGCCTGGCTGGCAACAAGGACACGGTCGTGCTGGCAGACAGGATCAAGATGCTTGGTTACGAGTATGCCACACGTTCCGGCGCGTCTTTTTGCCTGGATGATGTGGTGATCCCGGATGAAAAATATACGCTGGTGGAAGAAACGGAAACAGCCGTCAAAGAGGTGCATCAGCAGTATCGCGATGGTTTGATCACCTCCGATGAACGCTACAACAAGGTGATTGACTTGTGGACGCATGCCTCGGAGAAAGTGGCAGCGGCGATGATGGACAATCTTTCCAGCGAAGAATTAACCAGTGAAGATGGTAGCCAGAAGGAAGTAACAGCCACCTTTAACTCGGTATTCATGATGGCTGATTCCGGGGCACGTGGTTCAGCACAACAGATTCGTCAGCTGGCTGGCATGCGTGGCCTAATGGCCAGGCCGGATGGTTCCATCATCGAAACGCCTATTACTGCCAACTTCCGTGAAGGGCTGACGGTGCTGCAGTATTTTATTTCTACCCATGGTGCCCGTAAAGGCCTGGCTGATACGGCCCTGAAAACGGCCAACTCCGGTTATCTGACCCGTCGTCTGGTGGATGTGGCACAGGATGCCGTGGTTAACATTCAGGACTGTGGTACCAACAAGGGCATTACCCTCTCTGCCCTGGTGGAAAGCGGTGAGATCATTGAGCCGTTGAGCGAACGTTTGCTTGGTCGCGTCTTACTGGAAGCCGCAGTTCATCCGGAAACAGGCGAGGAAATTGCGCCTGCCGGTGCCATGGTCAATGAGACGCTGGCGGCAAAAATTGAAGAAGCAGATATTGAGAGCGTGCGTATTCGTTCCGTGCTGACCTGCGAGGCCGAAGAAGGCGTTTGTGCTACTTGCTATGGTCGCGATCTGGCACATGCAACACCGGTATCGTTGGGCGAGGCTGTTGGCGTCATCGCAGCGCAATCAATTGGTGAACCCGGCACACAGCTGACCATGCGTACCTTCCATGTTGGTGGCACAGCTTCCCGTTCTGCCGAACAGGCTTCCGTGGAAACCCGTGCCAATGGCACGGTGAAGCTGGAAGATGCCGTGGTTGTTGAAAACACCCAGGGTGACAGCATTGTGATCAATCGCCATACTGAACTGGCGATTATTGATAATCTTGGCAAGGAAGCCGAGCGTCATCGCGTTCCTTATGGTTCACGTCTTCGCGTTATCGATGGCGAGGTCGTGAAATCCGGCACTACGCTTGCTGACTGGGATCCTTATACCATGCCATTGATTGCCGAGGTTGGTGGTCAGTTGCGTTTTGAGGATGTGGAAGATGGTCGCACCGTGCGCGATCAGGTGGATGAAGTCACGGGTATGACCAGCCGCGTGATTATTCAGTTCAGTGAAAGTCGTACAACCGTCTTGCGTCCGCAAATTCATATTGTGGATCCGGCAGCGCCGGAGGGCGATCCGGTTATCATTCCGCGTACCGGTGTGCCTGCCCGTTACTTCCTGTCGCCAGGCGCTATTTTGAATGTTAAGCCGGGCGATGAGATTCGTGCAGGCGATGTGTTGGCGCGTTTGCCGCGTGAAACATCAAAAACCAAGGATATTACCGGTGGTTTGCCACGGGTTGTTGAGTTGTTTGAAGCGCGTAAACCGAAAAACCTGGCCTTTATCGCCGCCAAAGACGGTTCCATTTACTTTGGTAAGGATATTCGCGGCAAGCGTCGCGTGTATATCCACCCGGATGATGGCAGCGATGATGTCGAATACCAGATCCCCAAGGAAAGCCACCTGATTGTTCAGGAAGGTGACCATGTGCGTCGTGGTGAACGACTGATGGAAGGCTCGCCTGCGCCACAGGATATTCTGAAAGTGCTGGGCATTGAGGCGCTGGCCAATTATCTGATCAATGAAGTACAGGAAGTATATCGTCTGCAAGGCGTGAAGATCAATGACAAGCATATTGAAGTGATTGTGCGTCAGATGATGCGCAAGGTGCTGGTCACTGATCCGGGATCGAGCAACTATGTTGCCGGCGAACAGGTCGAACGCAAGCGCCTGCTGGCCGTGAATCGCAAGCTGGAAGCGGCAGGCAAGGTGCCGGCACAATATGAGCCGGTATTACTGGGAATTACCAAGGCAGCGCTGAATACAGAATCCTTTATTTCTGCGGCTTCCTTCCAGGAAACGACGCGTGTTATTACCGAAGCTGCGCTCGCCGGCAAGGTGGATTGGCTGACAGGCCTGAAAGAAAATGTCATCCTTGGCCGCCTGTTACCGGCGGGTACGGGATTTGCTGCACGTCATCCCCTGACGGCAACGAATGCCGACGATGCCGATGCGGAATAATATTAACGGCAAAACGCCGCGTTTCTCAGGAGGGAGAAGATGAAATATGTGATGGCTATTGGCCTGATGCTGGGGCTTGTCGCTTGTCAGGATTCTGAAATCCATGCACCGGCACCTCATCCAAATGGTGAACCTGCGACGGCTGCACCTGCACCAGAGGCTGCACCTGCACCAGAGGCTGCACCTGCACCAGAGGCTGCACCTGCACCAGAGGCTGCACCTGCACCAGAGGCTGCACCTGCACCAGAGGCTGCACCTGCACCAGAGGCTGCGCCTGCGCCAGAAGCTGCGCCTGCGCCAGAAGCTGCGCCTGCGCCAGAAGCTGCGCCTGCGACAGCGACAGAAGCGGCCACGGCAGCCACTGAAGCTGCTACAACGGCAGCAGACACTGCCAAGAAAACCGTGGTTAATGCTGCTGCGGATGCAGCCAAGGCTGCAGATGCAGCCAGGGCCGCGAATACTGAGGCAGCGGGTACTGCCGCACAGTAACGGCATGCGTCTTGCAGTCGTCAGGCTGTGAGGCGTTCTGCGAGGGTGGCGGAATTGGTAGACGCGCTGGATTTAGGTTCCAGTACCTTTGGTGTGGGGGTTCGACTCCCCCCCCTCGTACCATCTCTACATGGCTTCGGGCGATTTTGTCTGAAGCCATGTGACTATTTGCATGACGGAGTAGGCAACAAGATGATCAAAACAGCGACCACTCAGATTTCCAACTGTGAGCATCGTATCGATGTGATCGTGCCACGGGCGGAATATCAGCGTGTACACCAAGAAAAACTAAATGAGTTGCTGGCAAAAAATATTCGGATACCGGGTTTTCGCCCCGGTAAAGTTCCGCAAAGTGTGGTAGCCAGACAGTATGCTGATCACCTCCGTCAGCAAGTTGTCAGTGATTTGCTTGAAGCGCATTACGGTACGGCACTTAAGGAATCCGGCTTGTTACCGGCAGTACAACCTGAGGTGGATTTGGCCGAAGCGGAAGCCGGTGGTGATTTTGCTTTCAATATTCTGGTAACCAGTTGGCCGGACGTTGAGCTGACTGCTCTGGAAGCACTGGCAGTGGAAATCTGGGATGTTTCAGTCGATGATCATGATGTTGATGGTGTTATTCAGCGCCTGATGGATTCCCAGATTCGCTATACAACGGAAGAGAAGGCCATCGAACAGGGAGACAAAGCGATCCTTGATTACGTTGGTTACATCGGCGATGAAGCTTTTGACGGTGGCAGCGCCACGGATGCCGAATTGGTTATTGGCTCTGGACAATACATTCCTGGTTTCGAGGAACAGCTTGAGGGTGCAAAAGCCGGTGATCATGTGCAGGTCAATGTTCAGTTTCCGGATCACTATCAGGCTGGTGCCTTAGCTGGCCAACAGGCGCGTTTTGAGGTCGATGTCAAAGCGGTGCAACGTGGCGAGAAATGCGCCAGTGAGGATGAACTGGCTACCCTGCTGGGTTTTGATGATGCCACGGCGCTGCGTGAGGATTCTCGTCGCAAACTGTTGCTTGAGGCGGAAAAGGCAGCTTGGGAGAAGAATCGTGAAGCGGTGGAAAAAGCACTGTTGGAAAAGCACGATATCGAAGTTCCTCAACGCATTCTCGATGAATATGTCCAACGGTCTTTGAAGCGTTATCAACAGCGTTTGTCAGAACAGGGAGGGGGGCCGCTAAGCGATGAGCAATTGCAAGCATTTGTGGCTCGTGCCCAGCAAGTGGAAGCTGAAAACATTCGATTAACCATTATTTATCGAGCATTGCAACAACAGGCTGAGCTGGAACTGGACGAAGACGAAGTGCGCAAAGAAGTCGAGCAGCAGGCAGCCCAGTACCCTGAAAGCGAACGTGAGAACTATGTGAACTGGATCATGCGCAACGAAGAATATCGTGGTGCTGTTGAATCAACCGTTATGGAACGCAAATGCGTGAATTATGTGTTGTCCCAGGCGAAGCTCACCCATGTGACGAAAACGATCAGCGAACTGCAAGCTGAAATCGACGCTGAAGAAACGCCGACAGAAGCGTAAAAGGATCTGGTGATGAATCTGGTACCCATGGTCATTGAGCAGACACCGCGTGGTGAACGCTCTTTTGATATTTACTCCCGCCTGCTCAAGGAGCGTATTATTTTCCTCACAGGGGAGGTGAATGATCATATGGCTGACCTCATCACCGCCCAGTTGCTGTTCCTTGAAGCTGAAGGCTCGGATAAGGATATCTACATGTATATCAACAGTCCGGGAGGGGTTGTTACCTCCGGATTGGCGATTTACGATACCATGCAATACATCAGCTGCGATGTTTCAACACTGTGTATTGGTCAGGCAGCCAGCATGGGAGCGCATTTGCTGGCTGCCGGGGCGGCGGGCAAGCGTTTTGCGCTGCCCAATGCGCGGGTGATGATTCATCAACCATTGGGGGGCTTCCAAGGGCAGGCGACGGATATTGAAATTCATGCCCGGCAAATCCTACAATTGAAAGATCACTTGAATGCCATGCTGGCCAACCATACAAAGCAGCCATTGGAAAAGGTGCAGGAAGATGTCGAACGCGATTACTTCCTGACGGCTGATGAGGCACGCCAGTACGGGATTATTGACAAGGTACTAAGTCGCCGCAGCGAGATGACCGCCTGACTGACGCAGGCATGCGTTTGTTTCCAGGAGATTGATGATGAGCAAAAATCATGATGCGACGTTGTATTGTTCGTTTTGCGGCAAAAGTCAGCATGATGTAAAACGACTGATCGCCGGGCCATCGGTATTCATCTGCGATGAATGCGTGGATCTGTGCAATGAGATCATCGTTGAAGAGCAAAGCCAGAAGGCGGCAACGCCGGCAAAAGGCGATGCTGCCCTGCCCAGGCCAGCCGAAATCAAGGCGCATCTTGATGATTTTGTGATTGGCCAGGATGCTGCCAAGCGCGTTTTGGCTGTGGCTGTGTATAATCATTACAAACGCCTGCGCCATAATGCCCGGAATGATGTGATGATCGCCAAAAGCAACGTCATGCTGCTCGGGCCGACGGGAACCGGCAAAACCCTGCTGGCTCAAACGCTGGCCAGGATCTTTGATGTACCCTTTGTGATTGCTGACGCCACGACCTTGACCGAGGCAGGCTATGTCGGTGAAGATGTTGAAAGCATCGTACTGAAGCTGCTGCAGGCTGCTGATATGGATGTTGAAAAGGCGCAGCGCGGCATCATCTATATTGATGAAATTGACAAGCTTTCACGCAAGGCTGACTCGCCTTCGATTACCCGTGATGTCTCCGGTGAAGGTGTGCAACAGGCGCTGCTCAAGCTGATCGAAGGCACAGTTGCCAACGTGCCCCCGCAGGGTGGACGAAAAAACCCGCAGCAAGAGTTTATTCAGGTCGATACCACCAATATTCTGTTTATTCTCGGTGGTGCTTTTGCCGGACTGGAGAAAGTGATCGAGGAACGTGGCAGCAAGCGTTCCATTGGTTTTGCTGCCAATGTGGAGGCCGTTGCCGAACACAAGGCCAGTGAACTGTTCAAACAGGTGGAACCGGAAGACCTCGTGCGCTACGGTTTGATTCCGGAGCTGATCGGGCGTGTTCCGGCCATTGCCACGCTTGAAGAACTCGATAGAAAAGCATTGTTACGCATTCTGACGGAACCGAAAAATGCATTGGTGAAACAATACCAGGCCTTGCTTGCCTATGATGGCGTGGAACTGGTGTTTGAGGATGCAGCGTTGGATGCGATTGTCGATAAGGCCATCGCACGCAAAACAGGTGCTCGCGGACTCAGGGCTGTTATGGAAGGCTGCATGCTTGATGTTATGTTCGATATTCCGGGCATCAGCAATGTTAATCGTTGCGTGATGACAGCTGCGGCGGTTCGTGGCGAAGAAAAACCGATCCTGTCCATGCACAAGGACGATGAGGCGGCCTGAGTTTTATCAGGTTTCTCCCTTTCACACGACTTATGACCTCCATAAGTCCCATAAGTCTTATCAGGGCATCAATATTGCCTGATATGACAGCTCACCTCAGGAGGCTGCATGGCCAAATTCTTCGGGGATAATTCCTCTTCAAACGATCACGACACTCAGAGCCTGCCAGTATTACCGCTGCGCGATATTGTCGTCTTTCCTCACATGATTGTGCCGCTGTTTGTCGGCCGTGAAAAAAGCGTTGCGGCACTGAATGAAGTCACGCAGCATGGTCGAAAAATTCTCTTGCTGACGCAGCGCAATGCTGAGGTTGAGGATCCGCTCGCCGACGAACTTTACACGACAGGCACTATTGCCCATGTGCTTCAGTTGCTGAAACTGCCTGACGACACGATCAAGATTCTGGCGGAAGGTGCTGCCCGCGTGCGCGTCGAGAATATTCGCGATGATGGCGATTTTTTGCTCGCAGACTACCATGAACTTGAAGCGGTGGATGAGCAGCCAGATGATATTGAGTCGGCATCACATCATGTGCGGCAGTTGTTTGAATCCTACGTCAAACTGAATAAAAAAATACCACCGGAAGTGCTGGTGTCGGTATCCGCAGTAAGTGATCCTGCGCGCCTGGCGGATACAGTCGCCACGCACCTCAACCTGAAAGTTGAAGAAAAGCAACGTTTGCTGGAAACAGCCAGTCTGGTGCAACGACTGGAGTTGTTGTGCGAATACATGGAAATCGAAACGGATATTTTGCATGTTGACAAACGGGTTCGCACACGTGTCAAGCGGCAAATGGAGAAGAATCAGCGGGATTATTATCTTTCCGAGCAAATGAAGGCCATCCAGAAAGAACTGGGTGAAGACACGCAGGAATATGAGGCCTTTGAAGAAAAGATTGAGAAGGCAGGCTTAAGCGCCGAAGCGAAGGAAAAAGCCAGAGCAGAGCTGAAACGCCTGAAAATGATGCCGCCGATGAGCGCCGAAGGGACGGTGATCCAGAACTACCTCGAATGGCTGACTTCTCTGCCCTGGAAAAAACGCTCTCGTCTGAACAAGGATTTTCGCCAGGCACAATCCGTGCTGGAAGCGGACCACTATGGTCTGGACAAGGTCAAGGAGCGTATTCTTGAGCATCTGGCCGTTTTGCAACTGGTGCGTCGAATGAAAGGCCCGATTCTTTGCTTTGTCGGCCCGCCGGGTGTCGGCAAAACATCGCTGGCCCGCTCCATTGCCCGCGCCACGGGTCGCAAGTTTGTGCGCATGAGTTTGGGCGGTGTGCGCGATGAAGCCGAAATAAGGGGGCATCGGCGCACCTATATCGGAGCCATGCCGGGCAAAGTGATCCAGGGCATGAAAAAAGCCGGTACACGCAATCCGTTGTTTCTGCTCGACGAGATTGACAAGCTGGGGGCAGACTTTCGCGGCGATCCTTCCTCCGCTCTGCTCGAAGTCCTCGATCCTGAGCAAAACAACAGCTTTAATGATCACTATCTGGAAGTGGATTATGATCTGTCCGAGGTAATGTTTATCACCACCGCCAACAGCCTGAACATTCCCGGTCCGTTGCGCGACCGTATGGAGATTATTCGCCTTTCCGGCTATACCGAGGCAGAGAAACTGGCCATTGCCCGTGATTACCTGATGGACGTGCAGATGCGTGACCACGGTCTGAAAAAAGGCAGCCTGCGGCTGGATGATGATGTTTTGCTCACCGTGATTCGTCATTATACGCAGGAAGCCGGGGTGCGCAATTTGGGGCGCATGCTGGCCCGCCTGTGCCGCAAGGCAGCGCGCAAACTGGTGGAAGATAAACGCCGCAAACGCATTGTCATCAAGGCGGATGAACTGGAAGATTACCTTGGCGTTGCACCTTACACCCATGGTATGATGGAAGATGAAGATCAGGTGGGGGTGGTCACCGGTCTGGCATGGACGGAAGCAGGCGGTGAATTGCTGAAAATTGAATCCACACTGATGCCGGGCAAAGGGCAACTGACGGTCACCGGGCAGTTGGGCGATGTCATGCAGGAGTCCATCCGCGCCGCCTTTAGCTATGTGCGTTCACGGGCCAGCTCTCTTGGTCTGAAGGCTGATTTTCATCGCCATGTGGATATTCATGTGCATGTGCCCGAAGGCGCGATCCCCAAAGATGGGCCTTCCGCTGGTCTGGCCATGGCAACCACCATGGTTTCGGCACTGACCGGCATTGCCGTGCGCCGTGATGTTTGCATGACCGGTGAGATCAATCTGCGTGGCAAGGCGCTGATGATCGGTGGCCTGAAAGAAAAGTTACTGGCAGCACAGCGCGGTGGTTTGAAAACCGTGTTGATCCCGAAAAGTAACCTGAAGGACTTACGTGAAGTGCCGGCCAGTATTCTCGATGGCCTGAATATCGTCGATGTGGAATCCATGGATGATGTACTGGCACAGGCACTGGTGCGGCAGCCTGAAGGCATGTTGCAGCCTGCGTCTCATGCTGTTGATCCGTCGCTGGATATTTATTTATCTGCACCGCCAACTGAAACGATCGAGAAGCAGGGTAATACCCACTGACAACACATGCCTGAATTGCCTGAAGTCGAGGTCGTGCGTCTGGCGCTGGATGCACGCCTTCCCGGCCTGGTATTGCATCAGGTAAGTCATGACGGGGCACGCTTGCGCTATCCTTTGCCTGATTTTTCATCGCTTACCGGGCAGCGGGTGCTGACCGTGCGGCGGCGGGCAAAATATCTGCTGACGGATTTTTCCCATGGTCAAACCCTGTTGTGGCATCTGGGCATGACTGGGCAGTTTCATATGTTGCAGCCAGCCACCGCTCCTGCGCGCCATGAACATGTGCGACTTGATTTTGAAGAAGGTCTGAGTTTGCGCTATCGCGATGCTCGCCGTTTTGGTTATGCCGGTATCTGCCAGACGAAGCGTTGTGACGAACACCCCTGGTTGCAGTCCCTGGGGCCGGAACCATTGAACCGGGATTTTCCCCTTGATCGCTGGTGTGATCAGCTACGTCGGCGAACAAGCAGCATCAAACAATGCCTGATGGATAATCGTCTGATCGTCGGCGTGGGCAATATTTATGCGTCAGAATCCTTGTTTCGTGCCGGCATCCACCCTCGACGAGCTGCGCAGCGTATCGCCAAAAAACGCTTGTATCGCCTGCACGCGGTGATCTGCGAGGTGTTACAGGAAGCCATTGCTGCCGGTGGCAGTACGATTCAGGATTTCTCCCGTCCGGATGGTCGCCCCGGCTATTTTGCTTATCGCTTCGCTGTTTATGGACGCGCCGGGCAGCCCTGCTATCACTGTCGGCAACTCATCCGCCAGTGTACGCAGGCAGGCCGCAGCACCTTTTACTGCCCCCGTTGCCAGCATTAAGCTCTGTTAATGGTGGAAACGAAAGCAAAAGTGCGCTATGATTTTTATGTTCACGGCAAGAGCGTCAAGCAGATGCTCGCACGCCTGCTACCTTCCATGATTGACAGTTGACACCCTCCGTATGCCTCATTACCTTACATTCGACGGGTATGCGACACAACACAATACCTTGTTGGATGCATAAAAACAATGGCTTGGGTTATGACTAAAGAACAGGAAATAGAACAGGGCCTGATCAGTAAACTCACTGATCTCAAGTACACTTATCGCTCCGATATTCGCGACCGCGAGGCACTGGAACAGAACTTCCGCGAAAAATTCGAGGCCCTCAACAGGGTGAGCCTTACCGATGCCGAGTTTGCCAGGCTGCTTGACACCATTGTCAGTCCCGATGTCTTTGCCTGCGCCGAGACCCTGCGGCACCGCAACGATTTCGAACGAGAAGACGGCACCCCGCTCCATTTTCAGCTCGTCAACCTCAAGGACTGGTGCAAAAACAGTTTCGAGGTGATCAACCAGCTCCGCATCAACACCAAAAGCAGCTTTCACCGTTATGACGTGATTCTGCTCATCAACGGCCTGCCCCTGGTGCAGATTGAGCTGAAGGCCCTGCAGGTCAGCCCGCGCCGGGCCATGCAGCAGATCGTTGAATACAAGAACGACCCCGGCAACGGCTATACCAACTCCCTGCTCTGTTTCATGCAGCTCTTTGTGGTCAGCAACCGTTCACAGACCTGGTATTTTGCCAATAACCCAAACGAGCATTTCCGGTTCGACGCTGCGGAACGTTTTCTGCCCATTTATCAGTTTGCCGATCCCGACAACAGGAAGATCACCCACCTTGATGATTTCGCGGAACAGTTTCTGGCCAAGTGCCGGCTCGCCGAGATGATCAGCCGCTACATGGTGCTGATCCAGACGGAACGCAAGATCATGATGATGCGTCCGTATCAGATCTATGCCGTGCAGGCCATTGTGGACTGCATCCACCAGAACCGTGGCAACGGCTATATCTGGCATACCACCGGCAGCGGCAAGACCCTGACCTCGTTCAAGGCATCCACCCTGCTCAAGGATAATCCCGACATCGAAAAATGCCTCTTCGTGGTGGACCGCAAGGATCTCGACCGCCAGACCCGGCTGGAGTTCAACCGCTTTCAGCCCGGCTGCGTGGAAGAAAACACCAACACCGAGACCCTGGTCCGCCGTCTGCTTTCCGACGACTATGCCGACAAGGTGATAGTCACCACGATCCAGAAGCTCGGCTTGGCCCTGGACGGCAATCATAAAAAGCAGTACAAAAAACGCCTTGAACCCCTGCGCGGCAAACGCATGGTCTTCATCTTCGACGAGTGCCACCGCTCCCAGTTCGGTGAAAATCACAAGGCCATCCGCGAGTTCTTTCCCAAGGCCCAGCTCTTCGGTTTCACCGGCACCCCCATCTTTGAGCAGAACGCGAGCTACCAGCAGATTGAGGATGAGCAGGCCAGCTACAGGACCACCGATGACCTCTTTGACAAACCGCTCCACACCTATACCATCACCCACGCCATTGATGACGGCAATGTGCTGCGCTTCCATGTGGACTATTTTCAGGGTCAGGGCGACGCCCCTGTCGGGCCCGGCGATATCCTGGCCAAGCAGGCGGTGATGAAGGCCATCCTGGAAAAGCACGATGCCGCCACGGGCGGGCGCCGCTTCAACGCCCTGCTGGCCACCAGCTCTATCAACGATGCCATCGAGTATTACCGTCTGTTCAAAAAGGTGCAGGCCCAAAAACAGGCCGGGGATGAAAACTTCCGGCCGTTGAATGTGGCCTGTGTCTTTTCGCCACCGGCCAACGGTAACCGGGACATTGCCCAGCTCCAGGAAGACCTGCCCCAGGAAAAGGCGGACAACGAGAAGGAACCCAACAAGAAAAAGGAGGCGCTGGCGGCCATTATCGCCGATTACAACCGGCAATACGGCACCAACTTCGACCTGAACACCTTTGACCTTTACTATCAGGACATTCAGAAACGCATCAAGGATCAGAAGTATCCGGGCAGCGACCTGCCGCACGCCAAAAAGATCGATATCACCATTGTTGTGGACATGCTGCTCACCGGTTTTGATTCCCAATACCTGGGCACCTTGTATGTGGACAAGAACCTTAAATATCATGGCCTGATCCAGGCCTTTTCCCGCACCAACCGCGTGCTCAACGACTCCAAACCCTACGGCAACATCCTCGACTTCCGCGCCCAGAGAGACAACGTGGACGAGGCCATCGCCCTCTTTTCCGGCGAGCAGCCTGAACACGCCAAGGAAATCTGGCTGGTGGACCCGGCGCCCAGGGTGGTGGAGAAGCTCAAGGGAGCCGTGGAGGAGCTTGCGGAGTTCATGAACTCCCAGGGCCTTTCCTGCAAATCGAAAGAGGTGGCCAACCTCAGGGGCGACGAGGCCCGGGCCGCCTTTATCAACCAGTTCAAAGAGGTGCAGCGACTCAGGACCCAGCTCGACCAATACACCGATCTTGCCCCGGAGCTGCGCGAGACCATTGAAAAGCTCCTGCCCACCGACGACCTGCGGGCCTTTCAGGGCGTTTATCTGGATGTGGCCAAGGACCTCAAGGCCAAACAGGAAAAGGGCCAGGACCCGGCCGACCCGGTGCAGCAGCTTGACTTTGAGTTCGTGCTCTTTGATTCCGCCCTCATCGATTACGACTACATCATGAAGCTCATCGCCCGCTTCAGCGAGGCCGAACCGAAGAAGCAGAAGATGAGCCGCGCGCAGCTTATCGGCCTTTTGCGGGGCAACGCCAAGTTCCTGGATGAGCGCGAGGAAATGATCGAATACGTGAACACCCTTGCGGAAGGCCAGGGGCTTTCCGAGCAGGAGATCCGCGAGGGGTACGAGCGGTTCAAGGTGGAAAAATATGCAAGGCAGCGCGACGAGATAGCGAAAAAGCACGGGATGGAGACCACAGCCCTGCAATCCTTCATTGACCATATCCTGGGCCGGATGATCTTCGACCCCGATGCCTTGACTGAGCTGTTTGCCCCGCAGAAACTGGGTTGGAAGGCGCGGGCCAGGGCCGAGCTGGCATTGATGGATGATCTGACGCCGCTACTTAAAAAACTTGCCGGGGGGCGGGAGATTTCCGGGCTGGAGGTGTATGAAGAATGATGAATGGTGAATGGTGAATGAAAATGTAATCAGGGATAAGTCGTTTGAGTTTGCTTTGCGGATTGTGAAGTTGAGCCGGTTTCTGCAAAGCGAAAAACGGGAGTTTGTTATCAGTAAGCAGGTGTTGCGCAGCGGTACGGCGATTGGAGCTTTAGTTCGGGAAGCAGAACACGCGGAGAGCAAGGCGGATTTTATTCATAAAATGGCGATTGCCCAGAAGGAAGCGAATGAAACCGCCTACTGGCTGGAGCTTCTGCATCAATCAGGCTATGTGGACAAGAAGGGGTTTGATTCGATGATTGGCGAGCAAGCCGAAATTGCGAAGATATTGGCGTCGATTATTTTGACGGCAAAGAAAAGAATGGTGAATGGTGAATGATGAATTATGAATGAAAAGAAAAAAGCAAAACAACACAAAAGAGACGGCAAAACCGCTCCCGTTCACAATTCATCCTTGACCACTCATCATTCTCCATTAGTGCCCAGGCTGAGATTTCCCGAGTTCCGGGATGCGGGGGCGTGGGAGAAAGTAAAGCTTATAGACACAGCGGATAAGTCTATAAGGTGGAGTTTTGTTGGTGGTCCATTCGGCTCAAATCTTAAATCCTCTGATTATGTTGAAAATGGTATTCGAGTAATACAACTGCAAAACATTGGTGATGCTGAGTTTATAGACGAATACAAAATATTTACCTCCGAAGAAAAAGCTGATGAACTCTTAAGTAATAATATTTATCCTGGTGATATTATTTTGTCCAAAATGGGTGATCCGGTAGGACGGGCGTGCCTAATACCTAAAGGCTCTTCACGCTATGTAATGTGTTCTGATGGAATACGACTAGCAGTAGATGAAAAACGATTTAGTAAATATTTTTTATTTTCATCAATCAATTCTGTTCAGTTTCGGTCTTTAGTTGAAAAAACAGCTTCAGGTTCGACACGAAAGAGAATTGGTATAGATGAATTGAAAAATCTTCCGCTATTGGTTCCGAGTCCATCCGAACAACAAAAAATCGCCGATTTCCTTTCCTCCCTCGATGAGCTGATCGAGCTGGAGGCGCGGCAGTGTGAGGCCCTCAGGCAGCACAAGAAGGGGTTGATGCAGCAGATGTTTCCAAATTGTGAATGGTTAATGATGAATGGTGAACGAAACAAATCAACTTGCAATTCACCATTCACCACTCATCATTCATCATTAGTTCCCCGCCTGCGCTTCCCCGAGTTCCGGGATGCCGGGGCGTGGGAGGCGAAGCGGTTGGGGGAACTAACCAATCGTATTACGGAACGAATTGATTCAAAAAAGCTCACACCTGTAAGCATCACGTCCGGTGCTGGCTTCGTGTCGCAAGCTGAAAAATTTGGTAGAGATATTTCCGGACGACAATATGAGAAATATATTGTCCTTAAGGAAGGGCAATTTTCATATAATAAGGGCAATTCTAAGACGTTCCCCCAAGGGGCAATCTATCAATTGCGTGAATTCAAAGAGGCAGCAGTGCCAAACGCATTTTACAGCTTCGAGTTCAAAGATGACTATGTGCCCGAATTTTTTAGAGGATATTTTGAAAAAAATTTTCATGGACATCAATTGGTCAGGTTTATAACAAGCGGTGCTCGAAGTGATGGTCTTTTAAATATAGGTGCAAACGATTTTTTTAGTATTGTTTTACCTACTCCAAGGAGCAGAGCCGAACAACAAAAAATCGCCGACTGCCTTTCCTCCCTCGATGAGCTGATCGAGCTGCAATCCCAAAAGGTCGAAGCCCTCAAGCAGCACAAAAAGGGGTTGATGCAGCAGATGTTTCCAAATGGTGAATTGTGAGTGATGAATTATGAATGAAAAGATAAGGTTAAAACAACACAAGCAAACTGGAAAAACGGCTCCAGTTCATCATTCATCATTCACAATTCACAATTATTATCCGCAGGAGGTGGCGTAAATATGGCCGCCGCCAATATCCAGACCTTTACCACCCTTGAGGCCCTGGCCCGTCACCTGCGCGAACAGGAGAAAAAATATATCCTCATCTTTGCCTACAACAGCACCGGCAAGACGCGGCTCTCCATGGCCTTCAAGGAACTGGGCAAGGAGCGCCATGCCGACGGTGAGGTCATCGCCCGCGACACCCTTTACTTCAACGCCTTTACCGAGGACCTTTTTTCCTGGGACAACGACCTGGAGAACGACGCCGAGCGGGTGCTGAAGATGAACACCGCATCCCGTTTCTTTGCCGGGCTTGCCGAGCTGGAGATGGAACACCGCATCCGGCCCTTTCTCAATCGCTACGCTGATTTTCATTTCGATATCGATTATGCCGCAGGCACGGTTCGCTTCTGGCGGGAAACAGTCAAGAACGACGCCGGAGAAGAGGAACCGCTTCTGATCAAGGTATCCCGCGGGGAGGAAAATATCTTTGTCTGGTGCTTCTTCCTCGCCATTGCCCAACTGGCCATAGACGGGCAGGAAGCCTATGACTGGGTAAGATACATCTATATCGACGATCCCATCTCCTCGGTGGACGACAACAACGCCATTGCGGTGGCTGCCCATCTGGCACTGCTTTTGAAAGGCCAGGATCGCGTCAGGGTGGTTCTTTCGTCGCATCACACCCTGTTTTTCAATGTGATGTGCAATGAATTGACAAGGGCGCAGCGCTATTTTCTCAGCAAGACATCAGGAGGCTGGGAACTGCGCAACACCGGCGACACGCCCCGCTTCTACCACGTGGCCATGCTCAAGGAACTGCATAAGGCCGCGGAATCCGGCGAACTCTATACCTACCACTTCAACATCCTGCGGGGCATCATGGAGAAGGCCGCAACCTTCCACGGGTTCACCCATGTGGGTGAAATTGTCAAGAAAAACCCCGACGATGAAGATGACGCGCTTCATTTTCGTTACATCCAGCTCCTGAGCCACGGCAATTATTCCCTGTTCGAGCCGAAGGAGATGCTGGAGGAGAACAAGGAGATCTTCCGGCGGATATTGCGCGACTTCATGAACGACTACCGCTTCAATCCGGAGCTCTTTCCGGAGGCGGCAACCGAGGAAACAACCACATGACCGAAAACAACCACAAACTGGGCAAGACCCTGTGGGCCATTGCCGATGAGCTGCGCGGGGCCATGAACGCCGATGACTTCCGCGACTACATGCTTGCCTTTCTTTTTCTGCGCTACCTCTCCGGCAACTACGAGGAGGCGGCAAAGAAAGAACTTGGATCCGACTGGCCGGAGCTGCCCCCGAAAGACCGGCGTTCCCCCCTGTCTGTGTGGTATGACGACAACCCGGACGATGTCGAGGAGTTTGAAAAGTTGATGCGCCGCAAGGTGCATTATGTGATCAAACCGGAATACCTGTGGAACAGCATCGCCGAGATGGCGCGCATCCAGGATGATAAACTGCTGGACACCCTGCGGGATGGCTTCAAATTCATCGAGAACGAATCCTTTTCCAGCAATTTCCAGGGGCTTTTTTCGGAGATCAACCTGGGTTCGGAAAAGCTGGGCAAAAACTACACACAGCGCAATGATCGCCTTTGCACCATCATCCAAAAAATCGCCGAAGGGCTGGCCGAGTTCTCCGCCGAGCGGGATCTGCTGGGCGATGCCTATGAATACCTGATCGGCCAGTTCGCCGCTGGCAGCGGCAAAAAGGCCGGGGAGTTCTACACCCCGCAGCAGATCTCCAGTATTTTGTCCGGAATCGTAACCCTCGACTGCCAGGACCCGGCCACCGGCAAGAAGCCAAAACTGAATAGTGTTCTGGATTTCGCCTGCGGATCAGGCTCTTTGCTGCTCAACGTGCGCCGCCGCATGGGCAAGAACGGCATCGGCAAGATCTACGGCCAGGAGAAGAATATCACCACCTACAACCTGGCCAGGATGAACATGCTTCTGCACGGGGTCAGGGATACGGAATTTGCGATCTACCACGGCGACACCCTGACCAACGACTGGCCGCTGCTCAAAGAGGAGAACCCGGCCAAAAAGATGACCTTTGACGCGGTGGTGGCCAATCCGCCCTTCAGCTACCGCTGGCAGCCCACCGATGAACTGAAAGAAGATTTCCGCTTCAAAGGCTACGGGATCGCGCCCAAGTCGGCGGCCGATTTCGCCTTTCTGCTCCACGGGTTCCATTTCCTGTCCCGGGAAGGCACCATGGCCATCATCCTGCCGCATGGGGTGCTGTTCCGGGGCGGCGCGGAGAAGAAGATTCGCACAAAGCTCCTGCAGGACGGCAATATCGACACCGTCATCGGCCTGCCGGCCAAGCTGTTCTACTCCACCGGCATTCCGGTCTGCATCCTGGTGCTGAAGAAGTGTAAAAAGACCGATGACGTCCTGATCATCAACGCCAGCGAGCACTTCGAGAAAGGCAAGCGCCAGAATGTGCTGTTGCCGGAACATATCGACAAAATCATCGATACCTACCAGAACCGCAGGGAAGAAGAACGTTATTCCCGCCGGGTATCCATGGAGGAAATCGAGGAAAACGACTTCAATCTGAACATTACCCGCTACGTCAGCACCGCCAAATCCGAGGAACCGGTTGATCTGGGACAGGTCCATGATGAATTGACCGCCCTGGCGGGCAAGATTGCCGCCGCCACGGAACACCATAATACGTTTCTCAAAGAGTTGGGCCTGCCAGTGCTGCCACTGTTATCGTCCGACAGGAAAAAATAAAAGATAAAACGGGTAAAACGGGGTCTGACCTGAATAACTTGTTGATTTTACAGAAATAGAAGGATAAAAACGGTCCTTTTTTGGCCTTAAAATACCCATTTTGGGAGTAAAATAGCAGGGCTAAGGAGGGTTTTATGATAATCAGGTCAGACCTCGATCATATCACCGATCATAATCAATAGCAGCCAGCTTTTCATTGGTGGTATTCAGTCGCGCCTGTGTTTTTTTTATTTTTGATTCCGCCCGTTTAAGCGGCGCACTGAAGCGATCAAGCAGCGCAATGGGCACTTGCAATGGATTTGTTTCCATGGTATCCTCACCGGATGAACATGTGG
>WFOJ01000152.1 GCA_015488125.1 Mariprofundaceae bacterium | reverse complement strand
TCGTAACAGCGCCAGATTATTGCAGCAAAGCGGCTGCGATGCCGTCAAGCTCGAAGGCGGCAAGACCATGGCGGCCACCATCCGTTTTCTTTCACAACGTGGTATTGCTGTCGTCGCTCATATCGGACTGATGCCGCAGGCTGTCAAACGATTGGGCGGCTTCCGTCGCCAGGGACTGACGGCGGAAGAAGCAGCGCGCATCCGCGATGACGCGATTGCTGTTGCCGAGGCTGGCGCTGTCGCCGTGGTGCTGGAATGCATTCCGGCCAGCCTGGCAGAAGAAATTTCCTGCCTGGTGGATATTCCCACGGTTGGCATTGGCTCTGGCTCAGCCTGTGATGCACAGGTGCTGGTCTGGCACGACCTTCTTGGACTTTCTGAACACACACCGCCATTTGCACCCCCCGTACTGGATTTACGCACCACCATTGTCGATGCCATCAGCAGGTGGGGAGACGATGTCCGCGCTCGTCGATTTCCTCATCCGCAGGCCTCGAATTCAGGGAATTGAGCAAAAAGTCAGTAACGGGGAAATAAGGTGAAGCTTCGGAACGTACACATCAAAGGCTACAAATCCATTGATGCAGAAACAGGACAATCAATCCCGCTGGGCGATCTTACTGTAATGCTCGGTGCGAATGGTTCTGGCAAAAGCAATATCATCTCATTCTTCAAAATGCTGAACTTCATGACGACCGGAGCCTTGCAGCAGTATGTGGGCAGGTATGGTGCGAACAGCCTGTTGTTTTATGGCGCCAGACAAACTGAGTCCATGGCATTCAGGCTTGGTTTTGAGAGTGATACGGCCAGAGATACATATGAAGTCAGACTATCATATGGTCTTCCGGACAGATTGTTTATCAGTGGCGAAAAGGTAACATATCACAAAACAGACCCCTATACCCCCCAGCCGCAAGAATACTGTTTGGGAGCGGGCAGCGCTGAATCGGGATTAAGTAATGATTCAAGGCCAACCAGCAAAGTCCTGCGTGGCCTCTTGTCAGGTATCAGAACCTATCAGTTTCATGACACATCTGATACAGCGAAAATAAAGGATCGTGGCTATGTCGATGATGCCCGGTATTTGCGAAGTGATGGTGGCAATCTGGCTGCATTTCTGAAAATGATGAAAGAGAGCCAGCAATATCGCCAGTACTATGCGCGCATCATCCGCCATATACGCGCGGTGATGCCACAGTTTGGTGATTTTGAACTACACACCCTGTCGGGTAACAGGGACTATGTTCGCCTGAACTGGAAGGACAACTCTGGCAACGACTACCTGTTTGGCCCGGATCAGCTATCAGATGGTTCCCTGCGCTTTATGGCACTGGCCACATTGTTACTTCAACCTCCCGAATTATTGCCCAGCTTCATTGTGCTGGATGAACCTGAACTGGGCCTACACCCGGCCGCAGTCGCTGAACTGGCTGGTATTGTGCGCCTGGCAACGCAAAACACCCAGGTATTGCTGGCCACACAATCCACCCGGTTGGTTGACGAATTTCTGTTAGAGCATCTGATTGTTGTGGAAAGAGATGAAGGCAGGCAGTGCTCCGTGTTCAAAAAGCTGGATGCGGAACAACTTCATGAATGGCTTGAACGTTACAGTCTCTCCGAATTATGGGAGAAGAATGTTCTCGGAGGCCAGCCGTGATTCGCCTGCATGTGACGGCTGAAGGACAAACAGAGAAGGCTTTTGCCGAGAAAATCCTGTGTGCACATTTGGGAAAGTTCCAGACCATTGTTGATGCCCGCTGTGTCCTGACCAGCAAAGACCGACGGGCAGCAAAAACACATCGTGGTGGTCTGGTCAATTATCAAAAAGCAAAGAAAGATATCCAGAACTGGATCAGGGAAGATGATCATGACGAATGTCGTTTCACCACGATGTTCGACCTCTATGCACTTCCGAAGGATTTTCCAGGGTATGACGCTGCCATGCGGCAGGCTGACCCTTACTCGCGAGTTACACAGCTTGAGAATGCACTGGCGGAGGATATTGGCGATCATCGCTTTATTCCCTATATTCAACTTCACGAGTTTGAGGCGTTGATCTTCGCAGACCCTCAGCAACTGGAGTGGGAGTATCTGGAGCACGACAAACAAATCGGAAACCTCATTCGGATAACAAAACAGCAGAAAAACCCGGAATTAATTAACGATGGTCCCCAAACAGCCCCCTCCAGGCGGATTCTGGCTGAAATCCCGGAGTACCACAAAAACACAGCCGGTATCGCCGTTGTGGAACGGATAGGTTTGAAAGTACTGCGTGCGAAATGCAGGCATTTTGCCAGTTGGCTACGTCGTTTGGAGCGCCTTGACCATGCTGCATAGTCGTTTTTCTGTGAATCGTTACCCATGCAACTGATTGCATCAGAAGAAGCGCTGCGCCAACAGCTTGCCGCCTCGCGTCATGAGCGCATC
Source organism: Mariprofundaceae bacterium (assembly GCA_015488125.1). Classification (GTDB taxonomy): domain Bacteria; phylum Pseudomonadota; class Zetaproteobacteria; order Mariprofundales; family Mariprofundaceae; genus AB-137-C09. The sequence continues at coordinate 190 of WFOJ01000152.1, read as the reverse complement.
GCCTTAGTGCCAACCATGGGATGCCTGCATGAAGGGCATCTTAGCCTGATTCGCAAGGCAAAACGGTTGGCGGATGTGGTGGTGGTCAGCATTTATGTGAATCCATTGCAATTTGGTCCGAACGAAGACCTTGAGCGTTATCCCCGGCCTTTTGAGGCGGACGTTGCGCTGTGTCGCGCTGAAGGCGTTG
>WFOJ01000151.1 GCA_015488125.1 Mariprofundaceae bacterium | reverse complement strand
TGATTGCCGATATTGACAGCATGCAGCGCGATGTTGCCGATCATCTGAATCAGCAAGCCTTTCATCTGGCACTGGAGCGCATCAACAGCGTGGTACGTCATGGCAACCGCTATGTTGAAGAAAATGCCCCCTGGGTATTGGCCAAACAGGGGGAAGATGCCCGGCTCGATGCCGTACTCTACCACCTGGTGGAATCGCTGCGCCTGATTTGCCTGCAACTCTCCCCCTTTATGCCGGAAAAAACCGCCATCATGCTCAGCCAGATCATGAATCAGCCGGTGGATGTCGGTCAGCTTCGTCTGAGTACAGAAGGCGGCTGGGGACTACTTGCCAATCATCATCGGTGTGCCGCGCCATCACCCGTATTTCCCCGGCTGGATCAGTAAGGCAACGGCAATGTTGAAGCGATGGCTGGTGCAGCGGGTACCGGATGCAAAAACGCTCTGTGAGCACAAAAGCCTTCGTTTTCTCGGCGATGCCCTGCACCGCCCTTATTTATGGGTGATGAACCGTCGCTCACTGGCCATGGCCTTTGCGATTGGCCTGTTTGTGGCCTTTATTCCTGTGCCGGGGCAGATGGCACTTGCGGCGCTGGGGGCTGTCTGGTTTCACGGTAATCTGCCAGTATCAGTCGCTCTGGTATGGCTGACCAACCCCGTCACCATGCCGCCAATTTTTTATCTGACCTACAAGCTGGGCGCCTGGCTATTGCAAATTCCAGCCGGTGATTTTCATTTCGAGGCAACGTTGACGTGGTTTGTGAACGGCCTGCAAACCGTCTTGCCGCCTTTTTTGCTTGGTTGTCTGGTCTGCGCCTGTTTGTTTAGTGCAATTGGCTACGCTCTGATTCACGGTATTTGGCGTTGGCGCGTTGCCAATCGTTGGCGCGCGCGTAATATTTGTAGCGAAGGAGATTGATATGCCTTTAAGTCAACTTGAAGCACAGATTGAGATCAACAAGCCACTGGCGGAGGTCATTGCATTTGTTGACGACAACCGTAACGACCCGATGTGGCAAACTTCTGTGCTGGAATCTGTAAAAGTTACCGATGGCGAACCGGCTGTCGGCACTGTTTACCATGTCAAGGAAAAATTTCTGGGCCGGGTGATTGAGCAGGACTGGAAAGTCACTGAACGCAATGAAGACGGCAGCATGTGGGCGGCTGAATCGACTAGCGGGCCTTTTCCGATGAAGGCCACGATGCGTTTTGAGGCCATTGATGGTGGCACGCGCATCACCCGTACCCTGAGCATTGATGTTGGTCGTTTCTTCAGCATTGCCAGCCCGGCGGTCGTGCATATCGCCAAACGCGAGTTGGACATGGATTTTGCCAACCTCAAGGAATTGCTGGAAGCAGGCTGATTCCTGCAACGGTTTTCTTGAAAACTGTTTTTTACCGCACCGCCATGCCGCCGGTCGCGCGTTACTATCTGGCGACTGTGGCGGCGCTTTTTTTGCTGGCGATGTCCGCCCATGTTTCTCTACAACGTCAGTCAGCAGAAGAGGCAAGTCAGCTGGTTCACCAACTGGCCAGACATCATCACTGGACACTGAACGATGTGCGCCTGCACATGTTACGTGGCATACTGACCGTATACGGCTTGCATATTCAGGAGAACAAATGGACGCTTGACGCGCCCTATGTGTTGCTGCGCGGACATTTTAGCAGCGATCCTGAGGCTGTCCGCCTCCGTGAGTGGCATATGCAACGCGGTCGGTTACAGCTTCCCCTGCGCTCACTACCGGATCACGACGCCAGCTTGTTATCGCAATTGCCACCTTATTTGCAAACCATGATGCGCGATATTCGGCTGATTGATATGGACGAAGTGGATATTCAGCTCATGCCGGATATGCTAACGGATCAACCGCTGCTGTTTCAACGCACGCATCTGCAATGGCAATATGATACCTCAGGCGGCCATGCCTTTGCCACCAGTCAGGGGCGACTTGGCTTCTGGCAATGGCGAAAAAACGCTGATCAATCCAGCCTGAACTGGCAGAATGTCAGGGCTTCGGCGATCTTTCCAGCCAGCCCTCATATCACAGGCACACTAAAAGGACACATGCGCTGGCAAGGCAAAATATTGCAGGGTGACGCACTATGGCAGAGTGAGGAAGGCAGTAATCGACGACTGGCGTGGGAAGGCACGGGCACGTTATGGAAAGCGGCTGACCTGCGTGTTCATGCGCTTAACTGGCCTGTGATCGCAATACCAGCCTTGCCTGCTGTTGGTGGCTGCCAGTGGCAACAAGGCGGCGTTAATGGCACAGCCAGCGTTCACCTTCAGGATCATAAGTGGTCATGGCATAGCAAGGAGCTGATACTCCGGCATGTGCAAACCGCGACAAGAGATGGCAATTGCCTGCAGGCTGAGGAACTCGTATGCCACGAATTAGAAGCCAGGCCAGAACAATCACAGCTCACCATCAAGCGCTTTGAAGCCAGTCACGGCATTATCGACCTGCGTCACGCGCTAACGACACCGGCGCAGCAATACATCACAGCACAGGGAAGCATTCAGGACTGGCAGTTACGCATCGACGATAACACGCGCATCAGCGATCTTTACGGCACGGTCCTGTCACAATCCTCACAATGGCAACTGACACTTGATAATCGAACAGATGCGGCCAATGCCGAGCGGATCGGTCAGTGGCACATCAAGGCCTTTGCCCAACAGCAAGATCATCCAGGTGTGGTGAATGTTTCATTGCAAACGAGCGCTGTTCCCATTGATGAATTTCGCCGTTTTTTTCCTCAGCGACTGGTGCGCGATGCCCGGCTTTCGGGCAATATCAATCTGCAATGGCAAGGTACGGTCCGGCGTGATGATCATGGCCAGCTGCACTGGTCAGGCGGTGGCGATGCAGTGATTGACCATCTGCAATGGCAACGGGCAGGCTGGCAGGCTGGCAGTTATATGGTTAACCTTGATCACCTACAACTTGATGAAAACGGCATGCATGTCCAACGCCTTGCGCTTGCACCATGGCAATTACTGGCGCCGCTTGTTCCCCTGACGCAAAGCCAGCCAGCGCCCTCCAGCCATCAGCCTTTCTGGCTGGAGGGCTGGCAGATTGATGAATTGAAATTGGCTGCCGGCTCATTTGCCATTGGCTGGCCGGAGCCAGCCTGGGCACGTATTCAACCTGTCAGCATCCACGATATTCATCCGGATCAACCACTGAACATTGAACTTTCGGGTATGGTCATGGATGGCACTGCCTCAGCTCGCATTCGCTGGTTTCCCTGGCATGCGCCTCAGCGCATGAATGTGCGCTTCATCCTGCATGATGCCCTGCCCTTTGTCGCCAACAACTGGTTGCTGCAATCGGATCTTCCCGATTTTATTCAAGGACGCATCGACGCCACACTGGAGGTGGATAGCGAGGATGCCTACACTTATCAGGGCATATGGCATGTTAAGCTAAGACACGGTGAACTGGCGCAAGGCCTGCAACAAAGCGAGCAATTTCAGCAACTGATCGGTGCGACACCACGAGAGACGCTTGCTGCCTTGCGTTATCAGGATATGGTCAGATTGGACATCCCGTTACGGGGAAACTGGCAAACATCCCCCTTAAGCTGGAGCCTGCTTGGCAAGGCATTGATCACGCAGTTGCACAATAAAATGGCAGCCAATGCAGCAGATGGCACCAGCACGGCACATGACAAGCGCCAGACCCTTGGCTATGTCCGCCTGCATCACGATGATCAGTTGTGGCCCAATGAGCGTGCCCGTGTCCGTACCGTCATCAAGGGTTTACATCAAACGCATGCCGTGGTGGAACTGGTTCCCCAACTCGGACGAAGGGCATTAAATGCTAATACCATTGCAGATATTCGTTATACACAACAACTACTTGAAGACTACATGGTTGCGCAACATATCAAACGACAACGCATTTTCCCCTTGTGGCCGCAAACATCACATCAGGCAGGTGGCGAGGCAGGCATTCGCATGCAGATTGTTGATCGTATAACACCATAAAGAAGGCCGCGCAGAGGCGGCCTTCTTATCAGGGTGCAACAAGCTCAGGGGCAGAATGCTGCCACTTCAGCCATAACCCCGCGAACGGCAGCCCAGCCCATACCAAGGTTGGTCTTCTTGCTGGTGATCAGCACCAGCAGCGCATTCGGCTTGCCTTCGACAATGGTTAAAAAATGGTAGGTATTATCAGAGGTCATCTGAATTTCGTAGAATTTTCCGCCCTCATCGTCACCGCGCTGCGCAGCCAGCATTTTATACACAGCGGAAACATTACGACCACGCAGCATATCAACGGCAGCAGCACCCACCGCATCCAGATAGGACTGGGTAAAATAAGGCACGTTGTGGCAGGCACCCAAAATCAGGCCTGTATTCAGATCCACAACGCCACAACCCAATGCGCCGTCAACATCGTTAACCACGCGCTTTAATACATCATTCAAGCTCATAAAGCTTACCTCCCGGTTTTTTTCTCGCCCGTTGCGAGATCAATATACAATCACGTCGATTGCCAACGTGTTCTTCACGCAATTCAATGACAAATTGCTATTCTTTCTTGCCTTTTGTGGCTCCAAGCACACGCGCCAACAATACATCAGGATCAAACTGAAAGGAAGCGAGCGTTTCTTTCGTTGCCGTCGCGTCACCGTGATCAGTGTCAATGATGCCAGCAATTTCCTCTGCCGTATGGCGAGTTCTGCTGAGTACGGTCCCCATATTGGCGTGTGCCTTGCCAATGGTGGTGAGAATCAGCGGACCAGCGTACAATGTCACGATAGAGATATGCTCGGTTTCACTGAGTACGGTTTTACTGACGTGATTTTCATCGTGAGTTGCCTGCGCTGTCAATGCATCGCCAAGTGAAATAATGGAAGCGCTCATGGCGGCCACGGCATCTGCTTCAATCTCGTGATCCAGTGAATGGTGTGCTACCAGTAAACCGTCAGGGCTGGCCAAAATGGCAGCAACCACACAGTCAAAATCACGCACCAATGTTTCCAGTGCCTGATTCGCTTTTAGCTTCCCTTGTTCGGAAATTGCAAAAGATGTTTCTCCATGTGGCATTATTATCTCTCCTTATGTCAGAAATGTTCGCAGCGCATAAGTTAGTCTTCTGAAGTTCTGGAAGACTATCCTTGTTTGCTTCCACTATCTTCAGCCAACTGTTGATGCAGCCATTGCGAAACGGTACGCAACAGATCGGCTGTTTTGTCACACTGATCACTGCCACCCATGGCCATATCCGCCTTGCCGCCGCCTTTACCTCCACAGGTTGCGGTGACCGCGCGCATCAGTTTGCCCGCATGCAAAGTAGCGGCAAGATCGCTGGTAACACCGGCGATCAACTGTAATTTTTTGCCCCGGCGTGCCACAAAAAACAATACGCCTGAGCCAAGTTTGTGACGTGCCTTATCCATAAAATCGCGCAAATCGCGTACTTCTTCACCAACTTCTGCCGCCAGCAGGGAAACACCGGCAACGGACTGCACCTGGTTCATTAAACGATCCAGGGCGCCCATGGCCTGTCGTGCCCGGAGCGCTTGCAGCTCACGTTCTGCCTGCTTCAATGCCGCTTGCAGGTTTTCAAGCGCTTGCGTGACATTATCCGGACGGGTTTTCAGCAAGTTTGCCGCCCGCTGTAAGGCAAGTCGCTCCTCACGCCCCAGTTGCTCAGCCTGTTCACCGGCAACAGCTTCAATACGCCGCACACCAGCGGCAACACCTGTTTCGGAAAGCAGGCGAAAGAGTCCGATATCCCCCGTCCGGCGGGCATGCGTCCCACCGCACAGTTCCGTTGAAATCCCGGCGGAAACAACGCGAACTTCGTCGCCATACTTCTCACCAAACAAGGCCATGGCACCACTGGCCATTGCTTCTTCATGGCGCATTAAGCGCGTTTGCACCGCATCGTTGGCACGAATCAGGGCATTAACACGTTGCTCAATATCTGTTTTTTGTTCCTCGGTTAGCGCTTGAAAATGATTAAAGTCAAAGCGTAAACGCTGTTCATCAACATGTGAGCCGGATTGCTGCACATGATCGCCGAGCACCTGGCGCAGCACTGCATGCAATAAGTGGGTGGCAGTATGATGGTTGCGAATCTTCAGCCGACGCTGTTCATCGACGTGGGCATGCACGACTTCACCCATGCGAAGCTCGCCTTCCTCAATCACCGCTGTATGTGCAAACAAATCCGGCAATAGCTTTTGGCAATCTTCGACGCGACAACGGCCACGCTCGCCGTAAATCACGCCGCGATCTCCCACCTGACCACCGGATTCGGCATAAAACGGAGTCTGGTTCAAAAATATCTGGACGCGTTCTCCCGCCTGTGCCTGCTCTCGTTGCTCATCACCATTGATCACGCCAACAACCACGGCATCCGCATGCAATACCTCATAACCGAGAAACTCCGTGGCACCGCTGGCTTCGCGAATATCGAATACCGCCGGTGGCGTGGATTGTTCGCCAGAGCCGGCCCAGGCTGCCCGCGCCCGCGCCCGTTGCTCTTCCATGCAGGCCGAAAAGCCTTCAAGATCCAGCGTAATATGACGACCTTTGAGAATATCCGCGGTTAAATCTGTGGGAAAGCCATAGGTATCATACAGGGTAAACAACACATCTCCGGGAATTGTGCCGCCCTCACCTGCTTGCTCAGCCGCCTGTTCTACCAATCCCAGCCCCTTATCCAGGGTGCGGATAAAACGCTCTTCCTCGACCTGAATCACCCGCGTAATATTGTGCTGGCGGCTGACAAGCTCCTGGTAATGCACACCCATTTCATTGACCAGCGCCGGAACCAGGCGATACATAAAGGCTTCCTGCATGCCCAGCAAACGCCCGTGACGGCAGGCCCGACGCAGAATCCGGCGCAACACAAACCCCCGCCCTTCATTCGATGGCAACACGCCATCGGCGAGTAAAAAGCAGACAGAACGAAGATGATCGGCAAGCACACGCAGCGATACATCGTGATCCGCGTGCTGCCCTGGCTGAACACCGGTTTCCTCGCCAACAGCCTGAATCAGCGACTGAAACAGATCAATATCATAATTATCATGCACGCCCTGCATGACAGCAGCAATTCGCTCCAGTCCCATACCTGTATCAACGCTGGGGGCAGGCAGCGGGGTTAGCACGCCATCGGCATCGCGATTGTATTGCATGAATACAAGATTCCATATTTCAATGAAGCGATCACCGTCCTCTTCCGGCGTACCCGGCGGGCCACCTGCAATGGCCTCGCCATGATCGTAGAAGATTTCTGAACAAGGGCCACAGGGACCGGTATCACCCATCGACCAGAAATTATCCTTGGCACCAATGCGTGCCAATCGATCGGCAGGCACGCCAATATGATTTAGCCACACATCTGCCGCTTCATCATCTTCTTCAAAAACAGTGACAAACAGGCGCTCAGCCGGAATACGCAGTTCTTCTGTCAAAAATGACCAGGCAAAGCTGATGGCTTCACGCTTGAAATAATCGCCAAACGAGAAATTGCCCAGCATTTCAAAAAACGTATGATGACGTGCCGTGCGACCAACATTCTCCAGGTCGTTATGTTTACCGCCAGCGCGCACGCATTTCTGACAACTGACGGCACGCGGGCCCTTGGCTGCTTCCTGACCCAGAAAAACGTTCTTGAACTGTACCATGCCGGCATTGGTAAACAGCAGGCTTGGATCACCGTGCGGCACCAGAGAACTGGAGGCAACGGCGATATGCCCCTGTGAAATGAAGTAATCTATAAACTTCTGACGAATTTCTGCTGTTTTCATGTTTCCTCTTGAATCATATCGCCATCATCCTCGCTCCCTGCATGGGAACAATCAATCATGTCAAGTATCAGCGACAGCGGGTAGCCGCGCCCCTGAAGGTATCGAATCAATCTGAGTCGAATCTTGCGATCACCAAAGCGTCGCCCCTGAGGATCCCGACGTTGCAATAAACGGCGGCAGGCCTGCGTCGCATCAAAAGCGGCATCTTCTGTTGTCGGTGCATCCACCCCGGATTGCTGCAGGCGACGGTGTATCACCTCCGGTGTGTAACCACGGCGCAGTTGCTGGCGCATAAAAGCATCGGCATAACGCTGCTCACTCAACATATTTTGCGCCAGCAGCCATTGCATAGCAGTCTCCACCACATCTGCATCAAAGCCCTTGCCCTGCAAGCGCAGACGCATATCGGCGCAGCAGTATTCACGTCTGGCCAGCCAGCGCATGGCCTGCGTACAAGCCTGCTTGACCTCAGGATTCATGCCGACGCGTCGTCTTCTCCATCGCTGCCTGCAACACCAAGCACTTGCCGCACTTTCAGTTCCACCTCAGCCAGTATCTCCGGATGTTCCTTCAGATACTGAATAGCATTATCACGCCCCTGCCCTATACGCTCGCTTTCCACGGCATACCAGGCACCGCTTTTGCGTACAAAGCCGTGCTCTACCCCCATATCCAGCACTTCGCCGACATGAGAAACACCTTCGCCATACATGATCGAGAACTGTGCCTGACGGAAAGGCGGGGCCATCTTGTTTTTCACCACTTTGACCCTGGTGTCATTGCCGAGCACGGCATCGCCTTTCTTGATCGAGCCGATACGCCGCACGTCGAGACGGACGGAGGCGTAAAACTTCAGTGCATTGCCGCCGGTTGTCGTCTCCGGGTTGCCAAACATCACACCCAGCTTCATGCGAATCTGATTGATGAACATCACCGTCGTGCGGGTGCGCGAAATCGAGGATGTTAACTTGCGCAAAGCTTGCGACATCAATCTCGCCTGCTGCCCCATGTGCGCATCGCCCATATCGCCCTCAAGCTCGGCACGGGGCGTTAGCGCCGCCACCGAGTCAACCACAATAATGTCCAGGGCGCTGGAACGCGTCAGCATATCCACGATTTCCAGTGCCTGCTCACCACAATCCGGTTGCGATACCAGCAAGTTATCCACATCCACACCAAGCTTTTCAGCATAGGTAATATCCAGCGCATGCTCAGCATCCACAAACGCCGCCTTGCCCCCCATGCGCTGTGCTTCCGCGACAGCGTGCAAGGCTAGGGTCGTCTTGCCGGATGATTCCGGGCCAAAAATCTCCACTACCCGGCCACGCGGATAACCACCTACGCCAAGCGCGGCATCCAACGCCAGCGACCCTGAAGGAATCACATCCACTTTCACCTTGGCCCGATCGCCCATGCGCATGACCGTGCCTTTGCCAAATTGCCGCTCAATTTGTGCCAGCGCTGTATCCAGCGCCTTGTCTTTGGCCTTGTTCTTGTCTGTCACCTGTCGCTCCTAATCCGATATACCCTCAACTTTCACCTTGATCATACCCTTGCCACCAAAGCCCAGGCGATCAGCCGCTGCCGCTGACACATCAATCAGGCGGTCTTCGGAGAATGGTCCCCGGTCATTGATGCGTACAATCACATTGCTGCCGGTTTCAATATTGGTCACTTTCACCTTGCTGCCAAAAGGCAGCGTGCGGTGGGCAGCCGTCAGTTTATTCATATCAAATTTCTCGCCACTGGCCGTTGGCGCGCCCTGAAAACGCTTGCCATACCAGGAGGCCATGCCAACTTCACTATAGCCGATGGCTGTATCCAGAGGGTAATACCATTTGCCGAGTACCTTGTATTTCTTGCTACCCTTGTTGCCGCCTGTTTTCTTTTTGGCAGAGGATGGCCTTATAGCTGGCCTCGCTGTCGTCTTGCTCTTGTGCTTCGTTTTTTTGCTGCTGTGGTCACTGTGGTGGCTGGTCGCAGATGATCGTTTTTTGCGCAGCAGGCTTCTGCGTTTGGCGCTGCGCAGCGCATCCCGGCGAACACTTGTGTAATCATTGGCAGCTACCCGGTATGGCGCCGTTGTTACTGCCGGAACAGCCGTAGCGCCAGCGGCTGGCACACCCACAGCGCTAACCGCTGGTACACCTGGCGTAGCTACTGTTGCCGATGGATAACGCGAACTGACAACCGGCGGCAGGCCAGCCTGACCGACTGAAAGAGCCGCTGCCGGTGCCCCACGATAGGCATGGCTGCCAACAGGGCGCGTCCGGCCTGCAACAGCAGGGAGAGTGGCAACGCTGCCGTCAGAGTTCGCCCAGTAACTGTAGTAGCCACGCTGTTTGTCACACTGGCAGGCACAACTGGCCTGCTGGCCATTGACCCGCACCTGCACTGTGTAAGAGCCACGCGAAGGATTGCACTCACACATGCATTGGGTGCTGTTTGCCGCATAGGGCGTTCTTCCCGGAGGCTGTGTAGTGGTACAGCCTTCCGTCAACACCGTCAGAAGCAATAAAAAAGGAATAAAGCCGGCAACTGCCAGCCGGTAAACAGATTCAGACACGCTACTCTCCCTCATGGCAAGGCTTCAATACGCACATGGGCCGTCCCCTGACGATAAAAGCCCAGAAATTTCGCCGCAGCTTCTGATACATCAATCACCCGCATGTCATTAAATGGCCCGCGATCGTTGATACGCAAAACCACCCAACTGCCATTTTCCAGATTCGTGACTTTCACACATGTATTCATGGGCAGGGCAGGGTGGGCGGCGGTCATCTTCGTCATGTCAAAGATCTCTCCGCTTGCCGTGGGCTTGCCATCAAATTTTTCACCATACCACGCCGCTGTTCCCTCTTCGACGAAGCCCTGCGGATCATTGATCGGATAATACCACTGCCCGAACATTTCATAAGGCTGCTGTAGTTTGTTCAGCGTTGCTGCATCATAAGGATAGGCCGGCCCGCATAAACGCTGTCCATGAGCAGCATAAGGCTGGCTGTTGTAGTTGCCCGCAGGTGGATAGGTACTGGCACAGGATGCCAGTACGATGAGCGACAAGGCCAGTAACGTTTGCGTCAGAACATACATCAGTATCCTCCTCGTTGCGCAATGGCAGCAGCCAGTTCGCTGGCGGCCATGGCGTAATGGAAGGCCCTGTTCCAGCGTGTAATCACGTAAAAATTATAGTGTACCAGCGCCAGTTCACGCCCTGCACCGGCTCCGCCTGCGATGATATTCACCCTGTCGTCAGCACGCCAGCCAGCAGGTTTTTCAGGCAATAAGGGGGCCACAGCGGAAAACGTGCGCCAGTGTTTCAAACGATCCACCCGCATATCGCGCAACGCCCGCTGATCCGGCAGCCATTGCAGGACGGGGCGCGAAGCATCCCAGTGATGGGCGTGAAAATAATTGCCGACACTGCACACAATATCTGCCGGTGTATGCCACACATCACGTCGCCCGTCACCATCAGCGTCCACAGCATACGCCCTGTAGGATGTCGGAATAAACTGGGTGACACCAAAAGCCCCGGCATACGAGCCTTTTAGCTGATGAATATCCAGGTGCTCTTCCTGCGCCAGTTGCAGCAGGGCAACCAGTTCGCCACGAAAAAATTTCGCCCGTTTCGGGTAGTTCACAGCCAGCGTAAACAAGGCATCCAGCACACGATCCCGGCCCATAAACGCGCCAAAACGGGTTTCCATGGCCAGAATAGCGGCGATCATCTCACGCTGAACGCCATAGCGCTGCTCACACTGATCAAATACCTGACGATGTTGCCGAAGGTAATCCCGCGCTGCCTGCAGGCGTTGTTCATTGACAAATAACTGACGATACTGTTGATAAGGCTTGCTTTCATAAGGGCTGGTGATGCGACGAATCACTGACGGCAAGTATGTCGCCTGCATCAGAGCCGAACGCACATAAGCATCAGAAAGCCCGCTTTCCTTCACCACGGTGGTAATCAGCGCCTGCCTGTCTGCCTGTGTCACGGCAGCCAGCGCTGCCTGAGGAAGCAGCACAGTCATCAGTACCAGCAACAATCGGGGGAGAACGGTAATCATGCTGTGAAGCCTAGAAAGCTATACAGGAATGGCAATGGCAGAAGCAACAGGTGCAGTCTTGTGCTTAACGATAGCCCCGGGGGTATTTGTAACCAAAGCCCCAGCGCCATGGCGTTGGCAGCCACGGTGTGCCGCCGATGCGTACCCCGGCATACATGACCATGGCAATCCATGGATGCCCTTTGGCGGCCACACAGCGCATCAGTTCGATATCGGCCTGTCGCCGTTGCTGGCGCGTTCCCCCTCGCCAGTATGCGCGATCATGCTCCACGCAACAGCCGCCCCAGTCACCACCAGGAAACAAGGTGCACTGATCGGTGACAAATGGCTTGATCGGCTCATCTCTTGCCGTTTGATCTGTTGGCTGCTTCACAGGACACGCAAATCCAGTCCCATGTTTCTGAAGGTCGGTGACAACAAGCTGAGCATTTCACGCTCGTGCTCTTTCACCGCTTCCTGGAAGCGAAACCAGTCGCTGGCTTCACAATGCTCCGCATCCCGCCAGAAATATTCATCATGAAACACGGTAAACTCGGCACGCAGCCCTTCAAACGAATCTTTCAGGCCGTGCACCCGGGTCTCTACGGCAGCATCAAACCACAGGGATTCGTCAAAATCTTCCCAGTCAGACAAGGATCTCCGATAGCCTGCCAGACGTTCTTTCTCGTAACGTGCCATGCCGCCTGTATAGGTTCGCCCCATCAACAGCAGCAGTTCTTCTTCCAGCGCCTGCCACTGAGTGCTGCGATTTTCACGTCCCTGCCCTTGTAAATAACTGCAATAATGCTGAAACAAGCGCTCTGCCGCTGCCAGAAAGCGGGATTTATTGCTGACATCCGCCTCGACCAGCCGTTCATCAATCCAGATATGACTGACCCAATCCGGGTGATGTTCGGCATCCGCATGGCCAACATTGGGTTTGGGATCCATGCCGATATTGTTGAAATGATCGTTCCAGCCAACAAAATTCTGATGCGCCCAGGTATCCACATAGGAATGCGTGGCAATACCGATACGATACAAGCGCGTATCTTCATGGGCCTTGAAGGCAGCTTCCATCATGGCATTGGCGTTACTGCTATCCGGTGTGGTGTTCAGCAAATGCATGCAACCGTCGCGTCGCCGGGCACTCACCGCATCCGGTTCACCGGGAATAAAATGGAAAATCGGATAAATGCGCATCAGTTCACGGCGGGGTTTGGTGATATTCATGGTTTGACTGATAAAATTAAAGTAGTCGGGTCGGTGGCCGCTCTTATCCCGGATGGTCAGACAAACATCATTCTCATCCACATACTCAGAGGCATAGGCAATGGTTTTGGCCTCCTCCGTCGTAAAGCCTGCGCGCAGCGCAATCAAACCCGTCATCCAGTAATGAAATTCAATATCCATCTGCCTTCTCCTGTTGCCACGCCCGAAAGACGAAGCCTCCCCTCGGCCGCTGTTAAGTCGCAATCATGCCGCTGGTATCGCTAACGTCCAGCCCTTTGGGATTCAGGTGGCTCCCTCCGCCAACAATCGTTTGTGCAATGCAACATCAGAAAAGTCATGACAGGGTGAAGTCCGTCAGTCAGTTGAAATATAGCAACTTTCTTCTGATTCCTTGTAATAACCTTGTGTTTTATTAAAAATGAATCAATAATAACCTTGTATTTTGTATTATAACCGCTATCTTTACTGCCATGTATCGTCATCATCTCCATACACTGAGGCGATGGTTCTCGCAGGATACGCACAAACCACTGGTGCTGCGAGGAGCGCGTCAGGTCGGTAAAAGCACCCTGGTTCACCTGTTTGCCAAAAAGCAGGGGCTGGAGCTTGTTGAGCTGAATTTTGAGCGCAATCCGGAGCATGCCGACCTGTTTCAGGGGCATGATGTGGTGCAAAGCGTCGCCATGATACGACTTATGTTGAATAAACGTCTGGAAACGGGAAAGTCCTTGTTGTTTCTCGATGAAATTCAGGCAGTACCTGAATTACTGGCCACGCTGCACTATTTTTACGAGGATTTGCCCACCCTGCATGTGATCGCAGCTGGCTCCATGCTGGATTTTGAACTGACTGCACCCGACTTTTCCATGCCTGTGGGGCGCATCAGTTATCTGCATCTTCATCCGATGGATTTTAGCGAATTTCTGCATGCTGTGGGCGAAGCACCGCTGGCCACATTCCTGGAAGCATGGCTGCCGGAGCAACCGGTTGCGTTACCGCTTCATCAGAAACTCATGGGTCTGTTGCGCAATTATATGGCTGTCGGTGGTATGCCTGAAGCAGTCGCGGCATTTGCCCGCCACAGGGATTATCAACTGTGCGAACAAATCAAACAGGATTTGCTGGCAACATTCAGCGATGATTTCGCCAAATATGCCCGTCATCAGGATCAGCACCTGATCCGGCAGGTTTTTCGAAGCGCGCCCACATTAATCGGCAGAAAGATTAAATACAGCGAAATCAATCGGGAGATACCGGCTGCCCGCGTAGCCGATGCTCTGGAACGACTACGCATGGCACGGGTTATTCACAAAGTGATACGCAGCGCCGCCAACGGCATCCCGCTGTCTGCAGAAGAGAACCCGCGATTTTTCAAGCTGTTGTTTCTGGATACCGGACTGGTTTCGACCTTGCTGCACACCAGCGCGCTGGCACTTCAGGAGGATTTGTTGCTGATCAATCAGGGCGCACTGGCAGAGCAATGGGTGGGGCAGGCCCTGCTGGCCAGTCTGGATGGGCATATAGCGCCACACCTGCATTACTGGGCGCGGGAGGCTCGCTCCAGTTCCGCTGAACTGGATTATGTGCTGGAAGGCTGTCAGCCGATTCCGCTGGAAGTGAAAGCGGGCAAAAGCGGCAGGCTGAAGTCACTGCATCAGTTTGTCCGCGAAAAACATGCGCCACTGGCTATTCGCCTGAATGCTGACCAGCCAACCCTGCTACACACATCAGGTGCTGTGCCCAATGGCGGAAGAGTGTGTTTCCGGCTGCTTTCCCTGCCGCTTTATATGGCAGGGCAGGTGCGAAGAATCAGCCAGATCATGCAACAGCGCGATGTTGATCCGGGCTGCGAAACTACGGGTAACGCCGACGATGCGCAGCATGTGTGAATAAGGCGGGGTAATATTTCATGATACAGGATACGCTGCTGCCATTGCTGGCGGCATGGTT